>NZ_JAUBRC010000018.1:0-131298 GCF_036701635.1 Microcoleus sp. N9_B4
TCCTGCTCATCACCCTTATTGTCGCCTGGTTTAATTGACTTTATACTACCCCGTTGTAAAAAACCTACACCTGTCAGGTAAGTTTGACTGGGGTAAACCTTCAAGGAGTTAACCTTAGTGGCATGAATTTGAGTGGGGTAAATTTGACGGGCACAAACTTAAGTTATGCCAAGTTGATTGGGATTAACTTAAGTGGAGCAAGTTTGAGTGGGGCAAACTGTTTAGGCGCTAACTTGGATGGTGCTAACCTCACAGGGGTAAATTTGATTGGGGTAAACTTACAGAGCGTTAATCTGATCGGGCAAAACTTGAGTGGCTTTAATCTGTCTGGGGTTAACCTACACCGAGCCAACTTAAGTGAAGCAGACTTAAATTCTGCAAACTTGTGTGGGGCAAATTTGAGCTATGCAAACTTAGAGAAAACTAACCTGAAGGAAGCTAAACTGCTTGGAGCAAATCTGGACAAGGCAACACTCACAGGTGCAATTATGCCAGACGGCACAATTCACAAATAAATTCGATCGCCAATATTAAACAGCAAGGTGGGCAATGTGTTGGTGTGAATTTAACCGAAAGTCCACCAGGGAATTCATTCCCTGCCGGACTGAGGGAAATAGCGTTAAATTGACACCAATGGTGTGCATCGCCCTCCATAAAAATAAAGTATGATGAGTGTGAAAGATCAAATACATAGATTTTCGATGAATAAATCTGACACGGAAATTATAGAATCTACCCTCAGATGGATGACTGAGTTTGTCGAGTTACCGCATCCAGTTTTCAGCGATTTACCGATTTGTCCCTTCGCTAAAAAGGCACGCTTGGCTAATCAAATTTTATTCAAAATCGAGCGGTTTTCAGCGCTGACTGAGTTCGATCGCGATTCTGCCATCATGAAATCAATTCATGAATTTTACAATTCGGAATTTGAAATCATGGTAGTAATTAATCCCGAAAAAACTGCAATTAGTGCGCCCGAAACTAAAGAATTGATAGACAAACTCAATAATCAGATTTCAGAATTGGGCTTGCTGGCTTTTCACATCCATCCCGAAGAAGATTTTAATATTGACGGGCTTCATACTAGGAGGATGCCGTATCCGGGCTTCACTGTTCAAGTAAATTCTAAGCTGAAGCCAGCTTCCGATTCTTTAGAGAAAACTGAATATTACAAAAATTGGACTGCCGAACAACTAAAAAATTTCGGGATTCCGAGAAATTGACGATCGCCCGCCCTCCCTTTCTCCCTGTCTTGCTTCGCGCCCTTGGCTACTTTCATCGCTTCAATCCTCCATGAGTTTGATGAGAGTTGTAAAAATACGATCGCACTCTGAAGAAGCCTTGCGAACCTTGTCAACATCCAACATTTCTAACAGCTTGGAAGCGTGCTGTATCTTTTGATATTCGCCTTTCGATTTTGTGTCGCGGCTAGCTGCTTTCAGACTTCGTTCTAACAAATCCTTTTCAATCGTCTCTACATTGATATTTTTAGGAATCTCATTTTGTTTAAATCCCTGTCCGTAAAATCTTTTTAAAGTATCAATATCCGCCATGAACCAAGCTTCCATCGCTTGAACCATGAGATAGCAATGAGTGTCATCAACCCCAGGCGAATCCCAATTATCCCTCCACTTCAAATGCTCCCAAGGCGACTGCTTTACAACAGGTGCTTCTGAGTCAACCAGAAGGATGACAAACGCATCTGGGTGATCGGTCAAAGCATTCTTGAAATCCCTAAAAGCATTATTCCGGGAACCGCAAACAGTGATATTCCACTTGATTTGCTTGCTGCGGGCAACCTGCACAATTTCTTTGAAAAAAATGCTAAATCCTCCTCGAAGTAATTGCTTTGTATTCTTGCCATCGCCGCCGCCTTCGATGTAAATGCGAATCTCTTTTACCATCGGTTGCCCCCGATTTCTCCCATCCGCCAAAGGTCTCCCAAAGTGTAATTCTCAAGCCATTTTTTCAGTCGTTCGGGATCGAGACGGTTCAGGTGACTTCCTCTATCATCCCGATCGCATATTAACACTGACTCAGGACTCAGAGCCGACACTAAAGCATCGGAATGAGTTGTCACAATCAATTGTGTGCGCTGTGACGCTTCGATCAACATTTCAGCAACAGCAGGCAGAATGTCGGGATGCAAGCCAATCTCCGGTTCTTCAATACAAATAAGTGGCGGGGGAGTTGGATCTAGAAGTAAAGCTATTAAGAATAAATAACGCAGCGTACCGTCTGATAAACGAGTTGCGGGAATTGGCTGAATTAATCCTGTTTCGCGGATGAATATCTGGACAGTACCGCCATAAATCTTGATACTCAGTTCTTCGGCTGCATCGTAGAACAGTTGTAATTTTTCAATAATCAGCCTACTTCCTAATTGATACTGTAAGTTATTTAAAACCAGTCCTAAGTTTCCGCCATCTTCTAGGAGGGGATGTTCTGGCAAGTCAGTTTGCTGAGCCTTTCTAGATACTGCATCTCTCCCTGTCTGCCAGTTACGATATAAACCAATGTCTGCAAATTTATTTCCCAGATATGATAGTTCTGGATATAGTTCTGGATCTTTTCTTTGAGATAAGATAGATTGATCGGGAATGATATCTTCTCGCCGCAGATTCCGCAGCGTCCTTGGTTGCTGCTCGTTGTCCTGTATAACATTGATAACAGGGCGACCCCGATCGTTATAACGGTAATAGAAAAATGGCTGGCTTTCAGAACTATTGCGCGGTGCCCTATCTTCTATAGCTTCGTCCACTACTTCAAGTCTCTGACCGACTGCGGTAAAACTAATCTGATAGCGCAGTGGCATCGTTCGTTCTGGGTAATCTAAAATAGCCTCAATTTTTGCTGTGGGAGTACCTTTTTCACCTTTCCACAGAAAATCGCTGATACCACCTCCTTGACGAATCGGAGCAAGTAAGTCGGTAGTTGTTGCTTTCAACACTCCCATCGCTTCAATTAAGTTAGATTTGCCGGATGCGTTAGTACCGATCAATACATTCAGGGGTTGCAGTTCAATTTTTTCCCCTTCACTTCCATAGGAAAGGAAGTTTTGCAGTTGCAGGGAGTGAATAAATCTCTTGCCTTCCACCTTGTCCTCCTATGCCAATTCTGAACTATTATACTTTACGAAAGCTTTCGTTTTTAGTCTTGAATTAAGTAGGTTTCAAAACTACCGATTCCCAGTCTTTGCCTTGAAGTCGGAGGGGGAGTGAGATATGCCGATCGATCACACAACAGGCGACCTACTCTCCTGCAACGGTCTTTGACCCCTTACAATTAATTCAGCAAAAAATCTTTACACATAAGAAGTCATGCAGCTTAAGTCAACAACCCGCCATATTCGCATATACACCGCCATCCTCGAAGACAACGAACTCGTCCCCAGCAATGACCTTTTGACCCTCGACATTGACCCAGATAACGAACTTAACTGGAACGACGAGTCAGTCAAACAGGTATATGCCAAATTCGACCAACTCGTAGACGCTTACGAGGGCGAAGATTTGACCGAGTACAACCTCCGCCGTATCGGTTCGGAGTTGGAGCACTTGGTACGATCGTTCCTACAAAAAGGCCAAATCAGCTACAACCTCAACAGCCGCGCTGTCAACTACAGCATGGGCTTGCCTCAAGTTGATGCCAAAATTCACCTGTAAGCTGCTAGACATATAAATTGCAAGGGTTTCGGCACAGGGGGAGAGGGGCAGAGGGGGAAAATCTTCCTTCTTCCTTCTTCCTTCATGCTTCTTCTTCACTGCCGATAGTTTCTGCGTCTGTTCCGGCATCTTTGGACTCAACCGCCCAATTGGGAGTACGATCGCGCTCCAAAAACTGTTTAACTGCAATTTGGCGGTTGGTCATAAACTGACCCCAAGCGCCGGGAAACAGCCCATCCAAGGTTTCCACCAGCGCCCAAACCTCAAGATTCATCACTTTGTAATAAAAACTGTGAGAATGTTGAATGCTAGTGAGTATTTCGTCTATTTCAACTGCAGGCAGTAGCTTCGGATCGGACACATTCTTGGAAAAGGCGCTGGGTTCATGTGGGGCCATGGTTAAATACTCAACAGCTTGCAGAGGCCGGTCAGTCGATTTGAGATTTTAGATTTTAGATTGATTCCACAGATGAATCTGCGGGCTTGAACTAAATATCTAATTTTTTTTCTCTCCCCGACTCCTGTCGGGGGCTTGCGTCCATCAGTAGATGTGAGATGTGAGATTGTAGATTTTATACTTTAGATGGACTCCACAGATGAATCTGCGGGCTTGAACTAATATCTAATTTTTTTGCTGTCCACGACTCCTGTCGGGGGCTGGCATCCGTCAGTCGATTTGAGATTTGAGATTTGAGATGGACTCCACAGATGAATCTGCGGGCTTGTATCCGTCTTTGGGTAGGGTTAAATTTAACTTCTCTTGCGAAACTACGGCGCGAGGCACAGATGACCCTTCGCGAGAAAACCGAGAATTGATATTTATTTATACCTGTCGGGTCAGGTGATTTCTACCTAGCTGCATCCTACCATTATAGTTAGTCTAAAATCTCAATTCACTTGACGATCGCGATTTCTTCGGAAATTGCCGCTATCAGGAATATGCTGAAAACAGCGTGATTTCAAGCCGATGACTGGGGTGTCGCGCGATCGTCTAACCCTGAAAGCTCATAGCAAGATTCATCCGGCTGTCAACAAAATGGTAAACTGTTCGTGTCAGTACAAGACATTAAAACCTACCCCTGGACTGGGGGAAAGTCACGCCTAAAACATTGTAAGGAGATATCACTACCCACACAACAGTGGAAACGTGGTGAGCCGAGGAACCTGAAAAATCAGGATATTAGGACTGCGAAGTCTTAAGAATCTCCGTATGTTGAGAAAGCGGGGGTGTCAAATAATCGCCACGTATCAACCCGTCGAGGTTCAATCGCTAAAATAGTTCAGATCAGCACGCTTGCCCAAAGGCGTCAGGAACCCTTATGCAAAACTCTGTGGCAAAACACTACTTATGGGCTTTAGGTGAAGGGATCAAAGGGTGTAAGCCAGGCGATCTGATCGCTGGTCGCTACTTGGTCAAGCGCGATCGACTTCTTGTCGATACTCAACCCGAACACTTGCCGGAACTGCCCGAAGAGATTCCGAGTGTTGTCACTCCTTATCTGAGACTGTTTGCCTATCAGTTGCACGTACCTCAAGTATACGGCCTGGTATCGTCCAAGATGAGCAAGCTCTCGGGAGATATTTGGCTACTGGAAAATGGGCCGATTTTGAAGGTGACGGAATCTTTAATGCCGGAATTGGCGGACTCCTGGAAAGGAGCAGCAGCGATGCGCCAGCTCAATTGGCTGTGGCAAATAGCCCAGTTGTGGCAGCCGTGTATCGCTCAGGGCGTGGCTTCGACGCTGCTGACTCCCGAACTGCTACGGGTGGAAGGGCAATTGGTGCGGTTTCTGGAATTGCAGCCCGATCGCAAACCGCCTCATTTGTCGCAGTTGGGCAAATTGTGGCAGCAGTGGCTCGAAGATGCTCACCCGGCTATTGCCAATTTTTTGAGGCAACTTTGCCAGCAAATGGTTGCCGGTCAAGTGCGCCACGGCGAACAACTGATGGGCCAGTTGGATAAAGCTTTGGCAAAATGCGGCCGATTTTACGATCGTCACGTTGAAATTGCCACGGGCACGGATGTAGGCAGATCCCGCGCTCACAACGAAGATGCTTGCTATCCGCCCAGCGGTACGCTGTTCGCAGGAAGCCCGGGTGCGGAAGCTTGCGCGATCGTCTGCGACGGTATCGGTGGACAAGACGGCGGCGAAGTCGCTTCGGAAGAAGCAATTGGTGTGCTGCGCGACAAGTTGCAGCAAATGCCCCTGCATCAGGCTAATTGGGACCCGTTGAGCCTGACTTCCAAGCTGGAACGGGCGGCTTGTGCTGCTAACGACAAGATAGCCAGTCGCAACGACAGCGAACACCGCCAAGGCCGCCAGCGGATGGGCACTACGCTAGTTATGGCTTTAGCCCACATTCACGAGCTTTACGTCGCCCACGTCGGAGACAGCCGGGCTTACTGGATTACCCGCACCGGCTGCTATCAACTTACTCTCGATGATAATGTGGCTTGCCGCGAGGTGCGTTTGGGCTACTCTCTCTACCGGGATGCTTTGGAACAAGTCGCCGCCGGAGCTCTGATTCAAGCTTTGGGGATTACTTCGTCCAACACTTTGCACCCGACTGTGCAGCGTTTTCCAGTGGATGAAGACTGCGTTTTGCTGCTGTGTTCCGACGGTTTGAGTGATAAAGACCGGGTTGAGGAATGTTGGGAAGCGGAGATTTTGCCAATTCTCGACGGTAGCATTAATTTGGATAAGGCGCGCGATCGACTGATTGAGATTGCTAATACTAGAAACGGTCACGATAACGTCACTGTTGCTTTAATTCACTGTCAAGCACATTTGAGGGAAGACGGCAATACTTTTACAGAACTGTCTGTCGCACCTTTAGATACGCCGATCGAACTAATTTCCGATAGCGAGGATATGCCAACGGATTTGACCGAAAGCACAAGCCTTGGCGATGGGAATTCTCCAGCAAAAACGCAGTTGTTACAGCCGGAAAAAAGCAAAAGTTTATTTTCGCTGCTGCTGAAAATTTTATTTTTATTAGGCTTGGGGGGTGTATTTGCTTATTTTTTCATCCCTCCGGTGGGTCGCGCGATCGATACTGCCGGGGAGTCGATTTTCGGGAAACGCGGTTTAATTAATCCTGCAAGCACACCGGAGAAAACAGTTGAATCTGTACCTTCTCCGGTCAAATCTTTAGAAACAGGCTCGTTTATAGAGATTAAAAGTTCTGCGGCTGGGGAAGTGGAAAAAGAGGGCGATCGCTTGGATTTGCGAGGCGCAATCGGTGAGTTGACTGTCAAAGGAACAGTCCCCGCCGGCAGCGTTTTGCAGGTGACAAACAAACAGCTTACGCCTCAAGGCAATTGGCTGGAATTGAAAGTTTGTTCGATTCCTGAAATAGTGCGATCGAACTCTCCCAAACCCGAGTCAAATAAAGATTTTTCTACAGTTTCAAAACCCGCACTGAATCCATCTCCCGCTGTGGCAACTCCCACTCCCTCGCCTTCCCCGGCAGTTAAGCCAACAGTTGAAGTAGAAAGCGCCAAGCTGCAACCGGGGGAAATCGGATGGATTCAAGAACAAGCTGCTGTTTCTAAAGTAGTATCTAACCTAGCCTTAAACCCTAATCAAAAGGGAAAATGCGTTGATTCTGACTTAAATCCCAATGCTAATTAAACTCTCACTGCTATATTTTGCCGAGGGGATTTGAGTAAGTTTGAGAAAAAGGAAGATACATGTTGCTAAAGATAGAGGAATTTAAGGCAGACAGAGACTTCAATAGAAATCGGAGTCTAGCCAGCCGAAGATTTATCTACTTCTTGATGCGAGATCGAACTATGACGAAAATCACAGAGTATTTCCAGGGAGTTTATGCCGTAAATCTTCCTGAGAGGAAAGACCGACGCCAGCTCATAGTCCAGGAATTAGAAGAAGCAGGGATGCCCCTCATGCCCCATAAGGTTGAGATATTTCCTGCAATCCGCCCCGACGAAGCTGGAGGTTTCCCCAGCATTGGGGCGAGGGGATGCTTTTCCAGTCATGTAGCTATCCTCAAGCAGGCAAAACAGCAGGGGTTGAGCAATATCTTGATTGTAGAAGACGACCTAGAAATTTCACCAAAGTTAAGAGCACACCAAGCTGTTATCGTCGAACAACTGTGTCAGCAAGATTGGGATTTCGTCTACTTCGGACACATCGAAGAGGTTGAAAAAAAGTCTCCTGTCGCCCTCGTTCCCTTTTCTGAGGGCGTGATGACCACTCATTTTTACGCTGTAAATGGCAGGATTTTCGATCGCCTCCTGCGGTTTCTGGAAGAACTGCAACAGCGACCTCCGGGACATCCCGACGGCGGTCCGATGCACCTCGACGGAGCTTATTCTACTTTCCGAGCTCAAAATCCTGATGTTGTCACCTTGATTGCTTCTCCAAACCTGGGGTGGCAAAGGAGTTCTCGTAGCGACATCTATCCTAATGCCTGGTTTGACCGTGTACCTGGGGTCTGGCAATTGGCAGGTGCCGCAAGAACAACCAAAACATGGCTGAAGCGTAGCCTTTCTACTTAATTGAGTTCGAGTTTAAAATAGTTTACTCAACTCGAATCTGTGAGCACAATTGCCCGGAAAATAATTAATACCAAATCCGGGTTTATTACTCTCTTTATGAAGGAGGAGGTTGGAACCTTTTGACCTCAAACTATACAAATAAAGTATGCCGCAGTTTACGCGACACGACTTTGGCTCGGACAGAGTAAGAGATCCAGGAAATATTTAAGCCGGATTTGGTATCAGCATATTTGATATGATGCTTGATTGCTAACCTAATTTCTTAGATACCTCTGCAAGTTTAGTCACCATTTGGGATACGGCTTTGTCAACTGCCGCGCTCAAAAGTGAGTCTTCATTGCTGCTGCCAGAATTGCCGCTGACACCTCGGACAGAAATATTAGAATCGCTTTGATCTGCCTCTCCTACTGCTTTGGCAGTGGCAAGAATATCTCCCGAAGCTGTACCGATTAACCGCACATCTATTTGAACGGTAGCTTTGGTTTTTTGTGAACCGGCGCCGATTCCCATGAAACTGCCGCCGCCGGATTGTTTGTCGATATTAAACTTGGTAATGGTGCCGATGAGTACGGCGTCAACTCCTAATTGTTTGCCAATTTCGGCTGCTGTGCCGGCATCCATCGCGCCGCTGCGATTTTGCTGTTTGAGCACTTGTTCGAGTTTGCTGCGATCGACTACTGTATAAGTGCCGTTGTTGACGAGTTCGTTGATTAACAGTTCGCTGATGCCTTTGGCGGCGCCGACTCCGCGATAGGAACTGTAATAGCTGTTGGTGGTGCCGTAGTCGAAGTCCATGACGACGAGGCGCTTTTTGGCGGTAGCTTGGGCGAGTTGGGTGGCGGGTTTGATGGTGGCTGGTGTGGCGATCGCATTGACTGAAACGCCGGCTAGCATTAGGGTAGCGAGGGAAATGCTGGTTAAGCGAGATATAGTGGTTGTTTTCATAAAGCTTACCTCACAGTTGTTTTGTGCCAACTCTAGGATACTTTACGGAACAGTCCGATGTCAGGGTTGGGGGTGAGGAGGTTAGAATTGGCGGGTTTTAGTGTGTTTGGACTTTCAACAGGCTTAATTTTGGTTAATTAACCGCAGAGGACGCAGAGGACACTGAGAAAGAAAGGAAGAGTTTAATCAAGCTTTCAATCCTTTATAGGGATTTAGGGGTTTTCCTGCCCAAAAATCTAATATCTCTGTACTCTAACGGTGGCAAGAACCGCACAGCCATCCAAAATTCCTCTTACACCCCAGATTCCATAAAACCCATCAACCAATTAGCCATTGTCGCCCTGCGAGTCTGTCTGGGCCCGAATTCCCCAATTTTATAGCCTTTAAAGCCTAATTTTTCCTTCAGCAACTGCTTGTTTTCTGGAGGAGTCGATCGAGTCAATTTCACTGTCGCCGGCCTAGAATCGATAAAATCCGGCGGTTCCGGGTACTCTTGGCGCCACTCGGCTGCAACACCTGCACTGTTCCACTTGCCAGTCTCCGCATCGCAGCGGTAGCCCAGATACTGCCAAACTAGCTGATTGACGGCAGCATCGTCGATTTCTTCGTTGAGAATAGCCCAAATAGTTTCGTTATTCAGCGGTGGTAATTCAGACATATAAAGGAAGGGAGGGGGCATTGGGCATTGGGCATTGGGCATTGGGCATTGGGCATTGGGCATTGGGAAAGAGGGAAGATGAAACCAATTGTTTCAGCAATTAAAAATGCTTTAACTACCGAGAAGGTTGCTATATAATTATCAGGAACGGGATCTCCGGCCCGTTCCACAAAAAATCATAGGAATTTGTTTGTGGGGAGTAGGGGTTGGGCACGCGAGCCCGCCCAAAATGCCACCCCCAAAAAATTAATTATTCAAAATTCCGTCTTTCTCGGCCATAGACAGCATTAAGTCAATCACCCGGCTAGAATAACCCCACTCGTTGTCGTACCAGGAAACAACTTTGAAAAACTTAGAATTCAGTTCAATTCCCGCACCTGCATCGAAAATGCTCGATCGCGCGTCGCCCTGAAAATCTGTCGAAACCACTGCATCCTCAGTATATCCAAGAATGCCTTTGAGTTCGCCCTCCGAAGCTTTTTTCATTGCCTCGCAAATTTCTTTATAGCTAGTTTCCTTCGCCGTTTTGAAAGTAAGGTCAACTACAGACACGTCGGGAGTTGGCACGCGCAAAGCCATTCCCGTCAATTTTCCTTTCAATTCTGGCAACACCAAAGTAACAGCTTTTGCTGCACCGGTCGAAGATGGAATAATATTTTGAGCCGCACCGCGTCCTCCCCGCCAATCTTTTTGGCTGGGGCCGTCTACAGTTGGTTGAGTAGCTGTCATTGCGTGAACTGTCGTCATTAAACCTTCTTCCAATCCGAAGTTATCGTTGATAACTTTGGCAATTGGTGCTAAACAATTCGTCGTACAGCTAGCATTAGAAACAACCGTATCTTTTGTCGGGTCAAATTTGTGGTGGTTGACGCCTACTAGAAAAGTTGCAACTTTTTCCGGGTCTTTTGTCGGTGCTGAAAGTATTACTCGTTTTGCTCCTGCCGTCAAGTGTTTTGATGCGCCTTCAAAATCTGTAAACAATCCGGTAGATTCTACAACATAATCTGCGCCGGATTTACCCCAGGGCAATTCGGCAGGATTTCTAATCGCTGTACAGGGGATAAAATTTCCGTCAACGACAATCCCGTCTGGTTTGCTTTCAACTTCGCCGTCGTAAATGCCGTGGGTGGAGTCGTATTTGAAAAGATAAGCCAGGTTTTCTGGCGAAACTAAGTCGTTAATGCCGACAAATTGGATGTTGGGGTTTTTGATGCCGGCACGCATGACTAGCCGTCCGATGCGACCAAATCCGTTGATGCCAACTTTTAATGCAGCCATGTTTAAACTCCTATTGAAAATCTCGTTAGTCGATCGGGCGTTAGCGAAGCCCGCCCCTACGGGGGCTACGCGAACGAAGAGAATCGCCTGTGGTGGCTTAGAATTTACCACGCTAACGGATTTTTGCAACTGATTCTTTTCTATCTCTTAAGGATTCTGAATTCTGCCCCGGCTGGGAAGGGCAATTCATCCTGAAACAACCGCTGACTAATGGCTAATGGCTGATTTATGTCAAATTGTAAAAGTGCTATAATAGACAGAAATTATTTTCAAAATCGCTTTTTTAAAATCAGGCTAAAGTAATAATAAAAAACTTATTCTAAAGGCGAAACGGATTTGCATTCTCACCAGTGGCGATTGTCGGAACCAAAGCCTAAGATTAAAGTCGCAGATACGCGCAAGGACACAGCAATGCCGTGTCCTTACACATAGGGCGTACAATCTATATGCAGCTCTACTTTTACGAATTGGTATAATTACTAATGACTAAGCTGTGGAGCATTTAAACGACTAACGAACCAGGTAAGGTGCGTCAGCTAGAACACTTACGGTAGATGCGGGAAACGCTTATGTACTGACGCACCCTACTATCCTCTTTTAAATGTCGAACAGCTTAGGAATGAGAATTAAATAAGTTGCATTTTTTGTAGGTTGGGCCCGTGGAACGAACCCTCCGTTTCACTCCGCCCAACGCCACGCTTGATTGTTGGGTTTCGTTCCACGGGCCCAACCTACGAAGTTATTTAATCCACGATCCTTAATCACTAATGACTAATGACTAATGACTAATGACTAATGACTAATGACTAATGACTAATAACTAATGACTACCCGACGCACCTAGTAATTAGCAATTCCACCGCATCTGAAATAAAACACGACCCACCAAATTTATTGAGCACTGGTCTAATGTTTTCTGCAACTGCTGAAACTTGAGCTGGGGAACAAAAAGCAAGCACATAAATGTTATCCAGCGCCGTCATTGATGAATCACGGGAAACGTGATCCCTAGTGCTTTTTCCAGCGACATCACGAATCACCGAATAACCGGGTACGCCAGCTTTGTCTAAACCGTCTAAAATCTTGCCGAGTTCTACTGAGTGGGCTATGATTTCTACTCTTTTGACTGACTCCATCATCTCACCTCCAAAACATATTGATTCCGTATAGATACAGGGGAATGCCTACAATGATATTAAATGGAAACGTCACTGCTAAGGCAGTTGAAATGTAAAGACTTGGATTCGCTTCGGGAACAGTTAGGCGCATGGCTGCTGGTACTGCTATATAAGAAGCACTCGCGCACAATACGGCAAACAGCAAAGTGTCTCCCTGTGGCATTCCGATTAATTTGGCTATTACCAAAGCAATTACTGCGTTGACTATGGGAATTAGGATTGCAAAGCCGATCAGAAAAATTCCTGCTTCTTGCAAATCTTTAATTCTGCTAGCAGCAACCAGCCCCATGTCTAGCAAGAAAAAAGTCAGAACTCCGTAAAACAAGTCTTGAGTAAACGGACTCATAACTTCCCAACCATGTTCTCCTGTCAGTACGCCCATAATTAGGCTGCCAATCAGCAGAAAAACTGAACTGTTTAGGAAAGCTTCTTGCAACACTTCGGACCAAACTATTTCGCGTTTTCCTTCTTCCCCGCCAAATACACTGACTAGAATCAGACCAACTATAATTGCTGGGGATTCCATTAATGCTAGCGCGGCTACCATGTAACCGTCAAAGTCGATCCCCTGTGCTGTGAGGAAGGAGGTTGCGGTGATAAATGTGACGGCGCTGATGGAACCGTAGGTGGCTGCGATCGCCGCGGCATTGTAGGAGTCGAGTTTGATCCTCAGTATGAAAAAAGTATAAATGGGTACGAGCATTGACATCAGCATCGCTGCCAAAATTGTCAGGGCGACTTGCTGGTCAATTCCGCTTCTAGACAGTTCGACGCCCCCTTTAAATCCGATCGCAAACAGCAGGTACAGCGAAAACAGTTTGGGGATGGGCGCTGGAATTTCTAAATCAGATTTGAGAAAAATTGCCAGCATTCCCATGAAAAAAGCTAATATTGGGGGATTTAAGATATTTGACGATACTAAACTCAAATCCACGATCGGTCACTCCCATTTCTTGCGTTTTTAATATTACTTCCCCAGTAATTGTTGCACGAGAATGGATCAATAGACCGATCGAACTTTTGACTCAGAAGCTCGATCGGGCTAAATACCCCCAAATACGGCAAAGGCGCACAGTACGCACCCTACAACGAAGGTTTGCACTGTGCACCCGCAGGCTAAGTATTTGTGTTTAACTAAGCAACACCCAAATAAGACTCTAGGGCTTCGGAACCACCGATCAACTTGCCGTCGATAAATACTTGCGGCACAGTTGTAGCCCCAGTCATAGCCCGGAGCGATCGAGTTGTGATATCCCGGCCCAAGACGATTTCTTCATAATCCAAGCCATTTTTACTCAGCAGTGCCTTAGCCTTAGCGCAGAAGGGACAGCCCATTTTTGTAAACAGCGAAACTACCTTCGGCTTGGTTGCTGCGGAGTTGATGTAGTTGAGCATCGTCTCGGCATCGGACACTTTGAAAGGATCGCCCGGTTCCTCTGGCTCAATAAACATTTTTTCAACCACGCCATCTTTTACCAGCATCGAATAACGCCAAGACCGCTTCCCAAAGCCTAAATCTGTTTTGTCTACCAGCATTCCCATGCCTTGAGTAAATTCGCCGTTACCGTCGGGAATTAACGTCACATTGTCTGATTCTTGGTCTTTTGCCCACTCGTTCATCACAAAGGTGTCGTTGACGGAAATGCAAACGATTTCATCTACGCCGTTTTCTTTGAAAACTTTCGCCAATTCGTTGTAACCGGGGAGGTGCGTTGACGAACAAGTGGGCGTAAATGCCCCAGGCAGGGAGAAGACTACTACGGTTTTGCCTGCAAATATATCATCCGTGGTGACATCGACCCACTCGTTGTCTTTGCGAGTGCGAAAGGTGACTTTGGGTACTCTTTGACCTTCTTGGTTCGTCAGCATGATTTTAAATTTTTGGGTACTTGGGTTCAATTCCTTTGCTTATTATAGCGTACTCATAACGAGTATGAGTTGTCAAGGGTAGGCGAGTTTTTTTCTCGGACTTGGGCGCGCGCGCGAGCTCAGTTCATTGTCTTTGCGACGATAGTTTGAATCATAGGATCGCGAATTAAATAATTTACACAAGTTTGTGGGGCGGGCGGGACGCCCATCCCACAAGAACCATCAAAATTGTAAGTTATTTAATTCTCATTTCATAGTCCGAATCAATCTCGCGGCGCGCGCGAGCCCAGTTCATTGTCTTTGCGACAGCTAGCAGATTTAAAACTTGCTGTTTAAGTAGGTCGGCAATTCTGTCTCCATTCCTTTGCTGCTGCTAACGGGTGAGGATTTTTTACACATTCTCCCAACATATCGATATCAATTCCCGGTAGCAATTCGCTTTGTGTGATTAATTCATAACCGCAGTTGGACACGAATTCAACCGGAATTTCTTCTCGCAAATGGTAGATAGAAAATCGGTCATTTCGCCAGAACCAAACCTCTGGCACATTCAACCTTCTATACAGTTCTAGTTTATTGATGCTGCCACTGGTAACAATCACTTCAATTACCAAATCGGGAAATTCTTTATCTGTGCCAATACAGTAAGCTTCATCCGGTTCCGTACCGCCACGTTTTTCCTCTTGTCGCAGAGTTGTAGACCCAAAAGGGAAATATTCGATGTCAGCTTCTACAAAATAAATAAGCAGCAGATCTCCAATGCGAGTTTTTCTACTTTCATGGCGGCGAGAAGGCGACATAATTTCCAAAACTCCATCTAAATAAGTAACTCGATATCCTGCCGCATCTCCAATCCGATTCAGCAGTGTCTCGTATTGTTCCCAGTTGGCGCTATCGGTAAGGTAGCGATCTTCAGGATCTTGGCGTTGGAGTGCTTGTTCTTTAAGTAATGTATCTAGCTCGCTCGTCAGCATCGGTATTACCTCCTTACAAGTTGTTCTAATCTTAGCTCAACTTTATTCCCAATCAAACTGCCTCCCCAAATATTCCTCTAATTCCTGATTGTAAGGTCGGAAATAATCGCTCAACCTGTCGCGAACCGATTCATTTACCCTCTGATAAGAACCAGGATTAGCATTTTGGTACTCAGACAATTGATATTCCGGCAAATCTAAAAATTCTAAAACCTGCTGGACTATAGCCGCCGCACCTGCATAAAAATCTTCGCTTTTCAAAATTAACAACTGTTCTGGGGGAAAGAAAGTCCGCCAGTTTTTTATAAATTCTATGTACCTACCGCGAGCTAAATAATTCCCCGGTTCCTCGCCGATGATGTATTCTGGATTTTGATTCAACCGTTCAATTTCATCGCTAATTACTCGATCGAGCGATCGCGCTTCCCAATTTAATGCAGTCAAGCGGTAAAATTGAGAAATCGCCCGATCGACCGGATTTCGCAAAAGTACAATCAGTTTAGCCTCTGGAAACAGGCTGTAGAGCCGTTCCGGTGCTTCCCGATAGTCAAAATAGCTCGGACTTGCTTCGCCCGTCAAAAATTCCTCTCCCGAAGGCATTGGCGGAAAATGAGCCAAATACCAATCAATTCCTCTGTCAAAGTGCCACGAAAAAAAATCCATCTCCTTTTTAATCGGAGTCAAAATTTGCGGGTGTTGAGCTAAATAAGTATACAGAGAAGTCGTCCCGCACCGCTGAGAACCAATAATTATAAAGTTAGGAACTTTGACGGGTTTTAAGTTCCAATTTTGTGGAACAGGCATCTTGCCTGTATCTGCTTGTGGAACAGGCATCTTGCCTGTTCTCTTACTGATAACAGATGCAAAACTTTGTTTGTAACTGACAGTTCGATAAAAATCAATCGCCTCGGCAATTTTACCTTGCCTCGTCAAAGCTTCCCCCAAATTCAGATAAGGCCAAAAAGCCTCCGGTTTAGCTGCAACAACTTCGCGGCAAAAGTTCTCCACTTCATGTAGCTTGTTTTGCCTAACCAAAACTTCCCACAAATTGTAATAAAACCACCAAGGAAGATCGGGATTTATTTCTATTGCTTGAAAAAATGCCGCCGCCGCTTCCTCCCAATATCTTTGCTGGCTCAGAACAGCACCTAAATTATAATAAGACCAGCAATCATCGGGTTTTTGGGCGACAGTGGCGCGAGATGAGGCTAATGCGCGATCCTCTTCGAGGGCTTCACTAACGCACTTTTCTTGCTGCTGCAACAACTCCTCTATTTTTGCTGACATTTCTGCACAACTCGGAGCATATGTCAAGAGAAGTTGGTAAAAAATAATTGCGCTTTTTGGGCGATCGTACTTGGCTAAATTCTTTCCTAACTGCAAATACAACTCCCAATTTTCAGGTGTAATTGGCAATTGACATTCTTCTAACACCAACTTTAAATCCGACTCTGTTTGTCCGAGAGCATATCCCAACTTCTCGTAAATTCCCGGCAAATTTCCGTCAATCTCAATAGCTTTTAAATACGTAGCGATAGCTTCATTCCACTGTTTTAGTTTAGTTAAAGCGTCACCTAAATTGCAAAAAGACCAAGCAAAATCCGAGTTGAGTGCAATCTCGCAGCGGTAAGCAGCAGCAGCTTCTTCCCATCGCCGAAGTTTCAGCAAAGCATCGCCCAGATTGTGATAAGACCAAGAAAAATCGGGATTTAACTCAACAGCTTTTTTGTAAGCAGCGACAGCTTCCTCCCATTTTGCAAGTTTCAGCAAAACATCGCCCAAACTGTGATAAGACCAGGAAAACTTGGGATTTAATTCAATAGCTTTTTTGTAAGCAGCAACAGCCTCATCAAACCTACCGCTTTCTTGCAGGGAATTCCCCAAATTGTGGTAGTCATTATCCATGCAAAACTCCTGCCATAGCCAGTAATTTTTCCAGCGAGTTCAAATCCAACTGCATATCTTTATGTAAAGGTTTGGTCGGAGTTCCATCATCAACCAAATCACCAATTAAATAGTAATGTTCCAAGCCGCACAAATTGCTAATCATCCAATAACAATGCGGAACGTAAAGGGGAGAAAAAATCTCAATTACCTTAGTTCCCGGACTGCAAAAAACTAGATTTGTTAACCCCCCTCCGTGGGGGGCGATAACTACTTTAGCAGCAGCCAAACACGATGCTTGTTCCGCTATCGACATCGTTTCCAGCTTGACACTGCGGAAACCAAATTTTTCTAAGTATTTAATTACCTCTTCATCGTTGACGATTCGCCGATAGGAAGCTTGTTGGCGGCTGATATAAATCCGCTCCGAATAGTCGGTGCTTAGTGGCTGTTGTTCCTTTAAAAATGTATTTCTGAGATATTCACACTTCCATTTTGAAACCGCCCCCGATCCGTCATAAGATATTGATGGAACTATTAATTTATCAGCGGTAATGTGTAAATTGCAGCGACTTTCTAAAAGTTTATTTTGAGGAATTCCTAAAGTATCTAAAGTTTCTGCTTGATAGGAAGAATCCCTGGCATTGACAACAAACTTATCTATAGTTTCTATCAATCCGCTACGCTGCAAAAGATCAAAGCGCGTAATCACATCAAACATCCAATGAAAATAAGCGGCTCCACCCCAGCGAGCAGATAAAAAAGCCACATTTCCATCGACGTGTTCAGCGGGAGGCAATTTGTCGGAAGTGATTACCAATTCAGAACAGCCCATTGAAATATCAGCAACAAGTTTATTGTTTGAAGTAATCACGGCGGTAGTCACAACATCTGCCCAAGCTCGTCCGTTTGGCAAGACGGCAACAAAAGCTTTTCTGGAATGACTTTGATGTTCCCAAAATCTGCGGCTGGTGTCGATTGTTTTGGAATCTGATAAATTGATTTGACTCGCAGGATGAATGTCAATGCAGGTGAGGTTCGGATTTGATTCTGCTGCAACGGTCAAATCTTCTGTAAACCCACAGTATTTTTCGAGAATACTTAAGGGTAAATTTTGATTACTGCATTTTGCGCGATCGCTCTCATCGACTTCTCCTTGTTGTTCCAGAGCATACCCTATATTATCGTAAGCTTCAAACAAATCGGGTTGAATTTGCAGTGCTTGGACTAAATTAGTGATTGCAGGTTCCCACTGCTGTTTGGCAATTAAACTCAAACCCAATCCTTCGTAACACCAACAGGATTTTGGATCGAGATTGATACCTTTTTCATAAATGGCGATCGCCCTTTCTAATTCCCCTAGATTCCGCAGTGCATCACCAAACTTTTTGTACAGCCAACTATGCTCAGATTCTAGCTCAATAGCACGACCAAAAGCGACTGCTGCTTCTGGCCAATTTTCTTGGAATTCCAGAACTTCCCCCAAACAATTGTACAACCAACAATCATCTGGATTTAATTCAATAGCTTTGCGGTAAGCCACCGCCGCTTCTTCCCAATTTTCCAGTGCAACCAAAGCCTTGCCCAACCTGTCGTAAGACCAACAAAAATCTGGATTTAGTTCAACTAACTTGCGGTAAGCAACAGCAGCTTCCTCCCACTCAGAAAGCTCCATCAGCACATCACCTAAATTGTTGTAACTCCAACAAAAATCGGGATTTAACTCAATAGCTTTGCGGTAAGCAGCAGCGGCTTCGTCGTATTCCTCAATTGCCTGTAAAGTTTCCCCCAAAAAGTGGTGAACCCAACTAAAATTAGGGTTGAGTGCGATCGCCCGTTGGTAAGCTGCCCTAGCTTCGTCAAATAGTTCTTTTTTTTGCAAACTTTTACCCAACTTGTGGTAAGTTAAATAGTTTCCAGACTTAATTTTAATAGCTGTTTGATAGCGGGCGCTCGCCTCATCAAAATAACCGGAATTCGCCGCAATATCCCCCAACTTTTCCCAACCCAGAGACAACAGAGTTTGCTCTTCGCCCAAACTTTGATTGCCGATTTTTTTGACAATCAGTTGATAGCCTTTGTGTACAACTTCTAACTGACTTCCAAACATCTCCAAAAAAACATCTATCCCAATTTTAGTATCTTGCTCCGGGCTGTCGGGAAAAGTGAACTCGTAATCGTCAAAAATCATCAAGCCCCCAACTTTCACCAACCTCCAAGATAAAATTGCATCTTGCAGAGCACTGGTGGGTTTATGACAGCCGTCAATGTAAGCAACGTCGTAATATTCCGCAGCCAAATTTATTAACAAATCTTGAGAGTAACCTTCTAATTCAATTACCCGATCTGCTGCTCCCGTTTTTACAATATTGCCCTTAAAATGTTGTTGAAAATACAAATCAATACAAGTAATCTTTGCCGTCGGATGAGTTAAAATATTATCCAGCAGCCAGCAAGCCGACATTCCCTGAAAACTGCCGATTTCCACCACTTGAAAATCCGCAATTCCCGTAAATTCCTGTAAATGGCGTTTCCAAATAGGAATATTGTGGGTAAACCAATCTTGAGTAAATTGATAATTTTTCGCCGCACACTCAGGCCAACTCCTCAATTCTGCCGCTTTTTGGTGGCAAATAATTGCTTCTTCCAATTCCCCTAATTGGGGTAAAATATTTCCTAAATCGTTGTAAGGCTTAGAATTGGTCGGCTCAATTTCTATTTGGCGACGGTAAGTGGCAATTTGTGCGTATAACTCCTGTTGTTTTGCCCGAACATCATTCAGTTGGCCGACAACTTCCGCAGCATTGGGTTCAATTTGCAGTGCCATACTATAAAATACGATCGCACCTTCCAACTGCTTCTGTTTCGCTAAACTATTACCTAAATTTATATAAAACTCTGCTCCCTCTAACTCAATTCCCAGCAAATTGTGGTAAATTTTCCCGCTTGCAAGTACCTCAATAGCTTGACAATAAGTTTCGATTGTGCTGTCTAAACCCGATTCGCTGCGCTTCCGCAAAACATATCCCAACCGCTGATTGATTCCCGTCAAATTCGGCTCAATCTGAACCGCGTGCAGGTAAGCAGCCACAGCTTGATCCCAGGAGTTTTCGCAGGTTAAGGCAACTCCCAAATTGACATAAAACCAAGGAATATTTGGATTGATTTTAATAGCTTTGCGGTAGCAACTAATAGCTTCTGGCCACAGTTGTTTTTGAGCCAAAGCGTCCCCTAAGCAATTGTATGCCCAGTAGGAATTATCATTGATTTCCAGAGTCTGACGGTAACATTTAATGGCTGCATCAACGTCGCGTTTTTGTGCGAAAACATTACCTAAACCCATGTAAGCACGAGCATAATTTGGATTGAGTTCGATGCTTTTGCGGTAACAGGCGATCGCCCGATCTAATTCTCCTCGATCCGCCCAAGTTTTACCCAAACTGTGGTAAGATTCAAAAGAATCTGGATTAATTTCAATGGCTTGTCGGTAATTGGCGATCGCCTCATCCCACCGCTTCTGGCCAACCAGCATTTCCCCCAAATTGTGATAAGCTGTTGCCAGTTGCGGGTTTAACTTAATTGCCCGCGAATAACACTCCATAGCGCGATCGAACTTTCCCAATTCAACCAAACTATTTCCCAGAGTGACGTGCTCCTCAGCAGTTGCCCAATTCGGCTCTATATTAAAAGCTTGATACCAACAGTCTGCCGCCTCTTCTCGCTTCTCCAACTGCGTCCAAATTCTCGCCAACTGCCGATAAACAGCAGCAAAATTCGGCGCTAGCGAAATTGCTTTTTCACAATTGGCGATCGCCTTTTCCCACTGTTTTTCTTGAGAATACAAAATGCCGAGATTAGCATAAACTTCCGGCAAATTTGGATTGCGATCAATTGCCGATTCATACCACTGCTTAGCTTGCTCGATTTCACCTCGAACCTGCATCACCTTTCCCAGCGTCTGGCAAGCTGCCGCCAAATTCGGTTCAATTTTCAACGCTGACTCGCAAGCAGCAACTGCCTCATTCAACCTTCCTTCGGCTAAATAAACTTCTGCTTGCCGACTCAAATCAACCGCTGCCTTTTCCATCTTCTCAATCGAGGGCATAATTAAACTTGCTCCAGACACCAACTAACCCAAACCCACCACTTCAATCATCCTTTTTAGCGAACTCAAGTTCACCAAAATATCCTCAGTCAGGGAATTCTGATACATCAACTGTCTAATAGGATAGCATTCAAAAGCCTCCCCCGTTAAAAAGTAATGTTCCAACTGTAAATATTGACTGATTCCCCAGTAATAATGGCTGATATAGTGAGGCGACACCAACTCAATTACTTTAGTTCCCGGGCGACAAAAAATTGTATTTGTCAACCCGCTGCCGTGGGCTGCAACTATTACCTCAGCATGGTAAAAATGAGCAATTTGCTCTGCCAAAGACAAGGACTCAGGTAAAATAGAAACAAAGCCAAAGTTCTCCAAAACCTCAACCACATCTTCCTCGTTCAAGACTCGTCGGTATCTTGCTTTGCTGCGGCTGATATAAATGCGTTTTGGATAGCTGGAACTAGGTATAATTCCCTTAAGAAACTCGCGCCTCAAAAAATCCATCGCCCACCCAGAAGGCCAGCCCAAATATCCCGCAAAAGACGGCACAATTAACTCGGTTGCTTGAATGTGAGGCAAGCGATCGCTCTCCAAGACTTTTTCTTCGGGAATGCCCAAAATTCTCAAACTTTCCCGCTGAAATTGGTGCTGACAACTATTCACCAAAAACCAATCAATTTCCGCCAAATCCCTACCGCTGTGCCGCAGCAATTCTATCCTCGGCAAAACATCAACCATCCAGTGAAAATAGACATTCCCCGACAAACCCGAAAGCACCGCCACGCTGCCGTCAATTTGCTTTAAAGCTGGAAAGGATTCTAACTGAAAAACGCTGTGTTTCCTCACATCATGCTTTTCGCATCCCGGCAAAAACCCCGGATAATCTCTCGACACATCAGCCAATAAATAATTGTCAGGAGTAATTACAGCGATCGCCTTGCAAACCATCCAATAATTTTCCTGCGGAACAATCCAAACTCGCCCCTTGGGAATCTGTGCCACAAAAGTCTTGGGCGACTCCACAGGTAGCGGTTGCAAGTTGGACAAACGGCAAACTCCCCAACCCAAATGCACCGGATCGAACCACTTAGAAAGTCTCTGCAAACACAGCCCGCAAGTTAAACCGGCACAATCGGAATTTGCCAATTTGGAATTGGATCTCGCAAATTGGGAATTGGGAATATTTTCTGCACTTGCTTCTGGTGCAACTTCCCAAAATATTTCCACATAATTGTCAGCATCCAACTTAGCATTGACCAGCCAGTCCCAACTCGATAAATAAATACCGTGAGGAGGTTTTATAGAAGTGCTATCTGGCAATATAAAACTCTTTTTTTTCCACTCTTTCTGCTCTCCATACCCGTGCAATTGCAGCTCTAAAACCTTTTGATAATAATCGATCGCCCGTTCCCAGCGCCCCTGTTTTTCCAGCAGTTTTGCCAACTCAAAATAAACCTGCGGTAAAGCAGGTTGAATCGTCAAAGCCATGCGGTAAACTGCAATTGCTGCGCTCAACCGCTGTTGCTGGGCTAAGGAATTTCCCACCCGCCAGTAAATCTCTGCATTTTGTGGCTGAATTTGCAAAGCTTTTTGATAATAAGCGGTGGCCGATTCGTGTCCGCCGTACTCTGTTAAAGCATTTCCCAAATGCAAGTAAATTTGGGCTAAATTATCGCAAATTTCAGCAATTGGTAATTCGCAAGCTGCACTTGACAAATATCTAGCCGCACCATCTTTTTTATTTACTTTTAAATCTGTTAAATCCGTGACATCCGTGACATCCGTGACATCCGTGACATCTGCTACAAAATCCGTTGCCGAACTTCCAGTTAGTGCTGTGAGAAATCGATCGCACGCAGCGATCGCCCTTGACAATTCATCATCTTCTACCGCCGCAACTCTGCGCCTTTCTCCCAAACGGCAGTAAGCCTCAACAAAATCTGGTTTCAGAGCTATCGCCCGCTCAAAATAAGGCATGGCTTCCGCAATTTTGCCCAAAACCATCAAAGAAAACCCGGCGTCTGTATAGCCCGAAATATAGTCGGAATCGATCTCGATCGCGCGATCGAAACAAGCAACCGCCGCCGAATGTTCCCCCTGTAATTGCCAAGCTTTCCCCAGATTGTAGTGAGCCAAAACCATGTCCGGCTCCAACTCAATAGCTGTGAGGTAAGATGCGATCGCCCTTTCCGGACTTTTGTCCAGCAAGGCTTGACCCAAATTATTGTGCAGCGTCGCCCAATCCGGCTTAATCTCCATCGCCCGCTGGTAAACTTCGATCGCCTCAGCAGCGCGATCGTCCTTTAGCAAAATCACACCCAGATTGCTGTAAGCTTTCACGTAATCCGGCGCCACGGCAATCACCTGTCGGTAGGTATCCATTGCCGCTTTGAGCTGACTATTTTCATCTAAAACTACAGCCAGATTGTATAAAGCATCGAGATAATCCGGTTTTTGGGCGATCGCATTTCGGTAACAGTCGATCGCCCCCAACAAATTACCCTGCTTGTGAAAAACATTTCCCAAGTTATAATGAACTTGCGCCCAATCTGGTTTCAAATCCAGAGCTTGTCGGTAGTGAAAAACCGCCTCATCCAGCCACGCATAGTCGCTGTAAAGTTGACCCAAATAAGCATGAGCCAGAAAAAACTGTGGCGAAATCTCCAAAGCTTGCACAAAAGCGTCTCTTGCCGCCGTCGGATCGCCTTGAGCGTCGAGAATTTCGCCTAATGTCGTGTAAGCCGAGGGCGAAAACGGTTGAAGTTCGATCACCTTTTTGCAAAACTCGATCGCCTCAGTTAACTTCCCCCGGTTCAAATAAATTTGGGCTTGCCGGATATATTCTTCAGTGCTCATTGCTCGCGGTGCAGTTGCGGTTTCTTTACCGCTTCAGTAAAACCTATAAATTCTAATTTAAAAAGTTTGTATTTATATTTTGCCCGATCGGGCGATCGATTAATTTTATCAATAACTGTCGATCAATTTTTTTTTACTGCCCCTGCTGTATAGCAATCCTAAATCATTTGTGAATTTCTTACTCCCTCCCCTTGATAAGGGGAGGGTTGGGGTGGGGTAAAAATTTTACGAGTCATTTAGGATTGCTTTAGTTCCTGCATTGAATATTTCAACCTCACCCCGCTTGTAGCAGAGTGAGGTTGAAATCCTTTAAAACTACCGGCTTTGTGAGAACAGCCCCGAATCTTATCCGGTGCCGCCCCACAACAGCCAGTTGTTTTAGAACAACTCGAAGTTGTTCGAGGTAATTGTCAGGCCAGGCTGCAACTGAGCAATAGTTAGCACTCCGCTGGTGCCGTTGAAGTACAACGCACCGCTTGTTGGGTCGTAGACCAACTTGTTCGTCGTGGCTGTTCCTGGGGTGGCTGCGTTGAAACCAGAAACGACGACAAACTCGCTTGCCTCGAAGCTGCTGCCCAAACCAGAGAACACACCACCCGATTTCAAGCGGATCTTATCTTCGCCTGGGGTAAAGTCAGTGATCGTGTCTACGCCATAATCACCACCGCTGGAGAAGAAGTAGAACGTATCGCTGCCAGCACCGCCCGTCAGTACATCGCTGCCTCTGTCGCCAGAGATAAAGTCATTGCCACCGCCACCATTGACAGTATCGTTGTCTTTACCGCCGTAGACAGTGTCGTTGCCGTCGCCGCCATCGACAATATCGTTGCCTCGGCCACCAAAGACTGTATCGCTGCCACTTCCGCCGAGTACGGTGTCGTTGCCGTTGTCGCCAGAAACCAAGTCATTGCCATCACCGCCGTCTACGAGGTCATCCCCTTTACCAGCAAAGATCCGGTCGTCGCCGGTGCCACCAGCGACCACATCGGCGCCGCTGCCTGAAAAGATATTATCGTTGCCGCTACCGCCGCCGATACTGTCATTTCCGCCTCCGGTAATAATCAGGTCGTCGCCACCGCCACCGGAGACGACATCTGCGCCCCCAAAAGTCAGGATAATATCGCTGCCTTCGCTGCCGTTCAACCTGTTGGCGCCAGTGATGCCGATAACGGTTGAGCCACCGCCACCACCACCTGGTAGTGAACTTGCTGGTTGTGTTGGATTTGTTACCTGTGTCATTTACACTCCTCCTAAAAGATCAATCATTTTTCTACAATACACTTTTCCCTCCAAAGGGATTCAATAAATGAAACCGGACATCGGTTGAGACCCTAATTGACCCGGCTGCTATAAGCTGTCATGTAATTTAAATTGTCAGCAGCGAGCCTCGGAGCGCGAGTTGAATCCTGTATTCGTTGAGCAGCAAATCTCGGTTGTTTCCTGCTTTTGACTCTCGACTCCACCACTGCCTCCTCTAACACGAAAATATTCCACTTAAACGTTTGCGAGTCTACCATAATGACCATCGATATGGCTAGTCATTATTAAAACAATACCCGGAAGATACACAGAGACCATTTTTAATGGGAGTATGCTCTCAAGATTGAGAAGTTGCACCGGGCCTGCGGGCACTGTCGATCGCCGGAGAGTTCGATCGCCCGCAATGGGGCTGGAACTAAGCTGCGATTTCTTTTAAGTACACTGTACCTGACCAGACCTTTGATTTTCGCCAATAGTTCCCCAGAAATCAAAATTTTTTAACTGGCTTTGAAAGCAAGCCGGCGCAAGCTGGAGGCCGGATTCAATCAAAACTGCCTCCCAACACAGTCCCCGACGGGTTTTTGAGCCTCTTCACCTTGATATTTCCAGCCAAATCCCTCACGCTCAATTTAGGATTTTGGCTAAAAAACCCAGTTTTTCAACCACAATCCCTCATTTCAGCCATGATCCACATCCATCGGGACAATCAGACAATGCAGCGCTCGTCTTTTGGTGAAGTTGGGAGGAACGGTGGCCCGGTAGATTTATGACGGTACTGTCACTAGATTTTAGATTTTAGATTTTAGATTTACTCCCAAAATGAATCTGGGAACTGGAACTAGGATATAAAATTTGGGGCTGCTGGCGAATCCTGCCCAGTTATGGGTTGGCGCAATTGTAGTTATGAATAATTTACCTGTTGATAATGCTGAAGCCGTCAATTTTTTGATTGCATCTATCGGAGCCAAGGTAAAATTATTACCCCCCTACTCACCGGATTTATCTCCGATAGAGGTGTAGACCAAAATCAAAGCGATTTTCTGTTCTGAAGGATATCCACCTTCAAATATTCTTGATGAAGCGATTACTAAAGCTATTAATGCTTCTACTGATGAAAATGCTTGGGCATCCTTTCATCACTGTGGTCTCTTTTGAGAACAAATTAAATAGTTGATTTTTGTGGTATGTTCGATGGCTAATAGCTGTGAGTTTAAATATTAAGTTTTTAGCCAAGAGTTTTTGACTAATTGTTGTTAACTTCGAGCTGCTAATTAACGATTGGCAAATTCTCAGAAAGTTGGTTCGGCATTCATTGAGAGAAAATCTATCTCTAGTATTTATTCCGAGCGGTGTGCTTCTAGTTGCGCTGGTGACGCGTTGGAGTTGCTCTGACTGTCGTACTTGTAGATGTGAACGTGAGAGTCACTCTCGAAAATATAATTGATGGAAGTAGCTCCATAGTATGCCAGCGCTAGCAGCGACAATAGATGAAGAACTCTATAAATTGGTTTCTCAGATACTTGGTTCATTTTGACTCCTACTTTTTATGCAAATAGCGAATTTGGATACCGTGACGGCACTTTTTTTTAGAAGTTCCCAACCATCTCGCACCTCTAAAAATTTAGCTGGCTCCGGTTATACACTCCTGATGCTCGATCACCCAAAATACGTCGTACTTGCGATTTGAAACAGTTTTAGTTGCCTATTTCATATTGCAGTCTCTGCCTTGAATTGTCTATCTAACTGCGGTAAGAGTTAGGCAATTTGGGCGCAGACGAACTCTACAATTTTCTGTTTAGAGCTGCTACAATTTGCAGAAAGCGAGCTGAAAAAGGTTACAGAGCAAACATCCTAGCTGTTTTTCAACGCCTAGCGAGGATTTTCCCAGCTTCGATTAATGGTACGTAGCAGCCGGAAGTATAAAAATTCTTAAGTTAGTCAGCGGCAGGCGGAAATATGTCTGAAGTTATATTTTTGCAAGCAAGAGGCTATGTTACATTACATATTAATTTTGAGCTGGGTTGAGGTGGCAAATAATTTTTGAGTAAAAAAATGTTGCGGTCGCTGTCCGATAATTTGAGTCTGACAATTTTGACTGAACAATTTTGACTGAGCCGCACCATTAATTCACGATGTGACAGAAAAAAGTAGGCATCAGTCGATTGGAGACTTCGGTGTGATACGTTCAGCGAGCGCTGAGTCAATCTCGCTCAGTTAAACGATTTGAGATTTGAGATTTATTCGACAGATGAATCTGAGAGCTTGAACAAAAGCCTAAAGTTTTGGGCTGCTGCCGACTCCTGTGGGAAACTTGTATCCGTTTTTGGGCAGGGTCAAAAAGCAGAAGGCAGAATTTGATAGCGGTAAAAAAATACTGTTTTATAATTCAGAATTTTTATTGGGTTCTACCTTCTCGCTACATTTTTTACAATTAAAAAAATAAATTACTCGCTGCCAGGAGCGATGCACGCCGAAAAATTTAGCACGAGATAACCAACTATGTCGAAGCCAGTTACTTCCCCAATTTATTATAATTCTTGATCGCCTTGAGCTGTTTTTACAACAGACTTTTTGCTGGTAATTTGCAAAAGGGATAGGGGCAGAACAACAGGCCAAAAGAGAGGCCCGAGGATTAAGGCTATCCAAGAGATCAAGTCTTTTTTAGAGGTCGCAGTATCATTCCAAAAACTTTTGAACCAAACAATAAAAACGATTAAGGCAATCGAAAAGTAGCTAATAATTATCATTTTTTTACCTGCCTGCCTATAGATGGGATAGAAGTATTTATAATTATTGTATCTCAGGGTGTGGTTCGTCGATCGCAACTTTATGCCCTGAGCTGCAAGCTGCAAGTGTCTAAAACCCAAAGTTTCACAGCTATCCAAGTCCACAGCCTGCGATGTTGAGTGGACTTACTCCCTTTGCGCGGCGGTCTGGAAAACTCAAAGCCTTGCGTTAATGGCTTTTCGAGGTTTTGTCAAACCTTGAGGCTACCACCCCAATCATAGCTTATGCGATCGAGGTATTTGGTTTTATGTGATTTAAATCACGTAGACTGGCAGACTTCGGTCACAAATCGAGCCAAGAACGATCGCACCGCTTAGCCGACTGCAATCACCCTACTCTTTTATCAAATGCTCGATATTGCAATAGTCGAGTTCAATGAGATTTCATGCAAGCTCTGACTTTAAAATCCGATCGCGCGATCGCTGAACTGTTCTATCAAGTCACCCATTCAGGCAATCTGACTCGCACTGAAAGCCACGGATTGCGCGAACTCTGCCAAAGCCCTCTCAGCGAAGACGCCAGAGATGCAGTCAACCGCCTGCTGCCACGCCATCCGCCGCGGATGGGTCAGTATTTCCGATTAGTCCCCTCACACAAGAAGTTGAGATGAGTATTTCTACTTACTCTCCTGTCAAGCTTGGCCAACAATCAGATTTTCGTGAGTAGGTAGCTCCATTAACCCTCTCCAAAAAAAATTGTACTGCGATCGAAAAGCTCGAACCCGGTTTCTTGAAGAAGCCGGGATTTTTGATCTGAAGCAGTCAGCAGTCAGTAGCCTGTAGTCAGTCAGCAGTTACAGCAATTTTCAGGTTTATGGAGTACGGTTGCAAGGGTTTGTCAACTATTTTGGTAAGTGCTTGGGATTAAGGTGTACTCTATTTGCCTGGAATCTGCTGTATTAAGTATATCCACGGAAAAAAACCCACGCCAAGACCTTCGGTAAATGTAACCAAAGGCAGATGTCTCAACAGCGTAAAACTTTTAGATTTAATTAAGTCGATCGATTTAGTTAGCAGTCATTAATTAGCCGTCATTAATCATCTAGATAATAGATAAATATTAATTTATTTGTCAGAGTTTCTTGACAACAAGTATAGATTTGGGATTGGCCAAAAGCGAGAAATCGGGACGGAGTTTGTGTTTCGAGTTGCAGGGCGAGCGAGAAAACATCCGATCCCCAAATCAGGCTGACACAAATCACCAATTAAGAGCGAATCGATCACATATAATTGCGTAGTTAAATCACATAAACATTGGGGAAATCAGTCAATACTGTCAAGAGTGAGTTCAAAAAACAAACACATGATGACAACCCAAACGCTTTTACCTCAATTTACTATTGCAGAGCTAGTCTTTCAGGTATATCACTCTGGTCTGCTGACTCCCACTCACCGACAACAGCTCAAGACAGCGCTGTTAAATGACAGTCTTACCGAAGAAGATCAAACAGCCATCAACCGCTTGCTCCACGCAGTTCGCCGCGGCTGGCTGAAGGTTGTAGATTAAATTCTCGCCAATTTTTTTGCCACTCTCTTTAAATGAACTGTCAGTCAATTTTGGATTTTAGACTTCCGCAAGCGCTCAGTCGAACCGTAAAGTCCCGCTCACTCGAACAATTTGAGATTTTAGATTTACTCCACAGATGAATCTGGGAGCTTGAACAAGACTCTAAAATTTTTGCCTCTCCACAACAAGAGTCCGGGGCTTCTCTCGATTTTTGGGCGCCTGAGATTAACGCAAAATTAAATCCCTTAAAAAAATCAGGCATGAGTCTAAATGTAGGGTGCGCCACCAGCACCCTGCGGTTTTAACTTCTATTTTCTCAGCTTATTTAGTCAGAGATTGTGCCGTCAGGCATCATGGCCTCTCTCAGATTCGCTTCATCCAAATTTGTCCCGCGCAAAGAAGCTTGATGCAAGTTTGCTCCCCGGAGATTTGCTCCCTTAAGGGAAACTCCGCTCAAATCGGCTTGATGGAGATTTGCACAGCTCAAGTTAGCTCCGCTCAAATCGGCTCCCTTCAAATCCGCTTTTTCCAGGTTTGCTTCCGTCAAATTTGCCCAACTCAGATTTGCTTGAGTTAGGTTAGCACGGCTGAGGTCAGCTTGTGTTAAGTTCGCATCCGTTAAATTTGCTTTGCTCAGGTTGATTCCGCAAAGCTTTACTTCTGTCAAGTTTGCACCTTGCAAGTTAGCGTTAACTGCATAAACTTGAATCAAAATTGCCCCCTGAAGGTTTGCATCTCTCATATCTGCACCCCTGAGACTCGCCCCCGTTAAATCGGCCCCGCTGAAGACGACACTCCGCAAGATGGCTCCGCTCAAGTTCGCTCCCACCGCCTCGCATTCGCCAAAATTAGCGGACATGAGGTTAGCTTGGGAGAGGTTGGCTTGACTGATATCTGCTTGATACAGATTAGCTCTGTAGAGGGTGAGACCGATCGAATTTGCACCTTTTAAATTAGCGTGACTCAGGTCAATATCGCGCAAATTTGTCCTTGACATATTGGCACCGCTCAGGTCTACTTTGTGAAAAACCCGTTCTCCGGCTGCATACCGTCTGAGAAGTTCATCTGCATCCATGTCATTTTCCCCAAAATAATTAATAATACCTTTGATATTTCAATAATATTAGGAATGAGTGACCTTTACGTTTCTTGGCCTGAGTACCATCGGAAAATTGAGGATTTGGCTGTAAAAATTGAGGAATCTCAGTGGAAATTCGATCGAATTGTCTGTCTGGCGAGGGGAGGGCTGCGGGTTGGAGATACTCTGTCACGGATTTTCGACAAACCTCTGGCGATTTTAGCTGCCTCGTCCTATGGTGGGGCCGAGGGAAATGTCCGGGGTGCGATCGAGTTTGCCCGCGATTTGACAATGGTGGGCGATAATTTGGGCAGCCGCATTCTCCTGGTTGACGATTTGGTGGATTCGGGAATTAGTTTAGAGCAAGGTATCGCTTGGCTCAAGAGTCGCTACGGCGAGGATATTCAGGAAATTCGGACTGCTGTACTCTGGTACAAGGCTTGTTCTGTGGCAAAGCCGGATTATTATGTAGATTATTTGGCTGACAATCCTTGGATTCACCAACCTTTTGAAATGTACGAAAAGATGAGTGCGGCTGATTTGGCTGCGAAAGTCAAAAATTAGTAAAACCCGCCCTCAACGGAGTCTTTGATTTGTAGTTGTTCTTTTGCCCAAGCTCGAAATGCTCTGATTGTCGGGCTTCTGCCTTGGGTGTTGGCGCGATCGACATATTCGGGAATTACATCAATAATGGGAAAGTCGGGGAAATTTTGGCTGGTATCGGACTCAGTATATTTTCCCTCTTGAAGCAGATAGATTTTCAGGGTTCGCCCGTCATATCTCCAAAGTTCCGGCACTTTCAAAGCTTGATAGCTGTTTAAAGCGGTTAGTGAGGAGTTGTCAACCTCGATCGCTAAATCGGGAGGCGGGTCTACTGTTAAATCTATTCGATCCTTGCCTCTAACAGCAGCTTGGTTCTGAATGTAGAAACAATCGTCAGGTTCTACGCCACTCTGCATATCTTTGCTTTTGAAAGTAGTGGAACCTAAAACTTCACAATCAATATTAAGTTCTTCCAGCAGTAACTTAACCAAGTCACCAATCAATGATTTAGCTTTTTCATGTTTGGGTAGTGGCATCCTAATTTCCAGTGTTTCTTTGTAATAAGTAAGTCGAATTGCGTAACCTTCTCCTAACTCGTCTAGGATAGACGAGTACATTTCCCAGCTAACGTTTTGTAACTGCACTTTATTGCCGGGGGGGACAATTAGTTGATTCAGTTCAAATACTGTGGATTTGGTTTCAGTTTGCATCGGTTGCTTCTAGGAATGGGACTCATAGCTCTATTTTATCAAAGGACTGAAGAATGACATGGCAAAACTTTGATTTGGCTTTAGCCGATATTTTGCACTTTTTGGCATAGTCCGCCAGGGGTTAAAAACCCCTGTCTCATAGCTAAAGTCCTCTGAAAGAGGACTGGATATTTATCAAGGTTGGGCAGTCGGTTTCAACTCACATCTTGCACCATTGTCAGCAACAGGCAAGATGCCTGTTCCACAAAGAGTGAATTTTCTTGTGGAACAGGCCGGAGAGCCTGTTCCTAAAAGGCTTATTGAGAATGGTGCAAGATATAAGTTTTAACCAACTTTAGCTATGAGACGGGGAATTAATTCCCCGCCGGAATTGTGGGTAAGTGCAAGTCGGCTGATACAATTAGCGAACCGAAAGAATACGATCGCCCAATTCCATACTATCTGCCAAAACTTCCTGCCGCGCCCACCTATCCGCGGCCAAAATATCGTCTAAACCAGGACTTTCACAGTTATCGGCTTGATGTTTGTCGCACGCCTTTTCAATCAACTTGGGAATATCCAAAAACTGAATTTTCTCCTGCAAAAATAGCGCTACCGCCTGTTCGTTTGCCGCATTCAGCACCGCAGGCATCGAACCGCCCGCACGTCCCGCCGCATAAGCCAACTGCATACAAGGATACTTTTCGTGGTCGGGTTCTCGGAAAGTTAAATCCCCAGCTTTTACCAAATCCAGCCGTTCCCAATCTGTATGAATTCGCTCCGGCCAAGACAAAGCGTAAAGCAGCGGCAATCGCATATCCGGCCATCCCAATTGCGCCAAAACCGAGGTATCTTGCAGCTCAATTAACGAGTGAATTATGCTCTGGGGATGGATGACAATATCAATGTCGTCATAATCCATTCCGAATAAGTAATGAGCCTCAATTACTTCTAATCCTTTATTCATCAAAGTAGCAGAATCGATCGTGATTTTCTGCCCCATCGACCAATTCGGATGTTTCAAAGCATCGGCTACTGTTACTCCTGCTAATTTGTCGATCGGCAAATCTCGAAAAGAACCCCCCGAAGCAGTGAGAATAATTCGCCGCAACCCGCCAACCATAACACCTTGGAGGCACTGAAAAATTGCCGAATGTTCCGAGTCAGCAGGCAATATTTTAACGCCGTATTTTTCTATCAAGGGGTTGACAACAGGGCCCCCTGCGATTAATGTTTCTTTATTGGCTAAGGCAATATCTTTGCCTGCTTTGATAGCCGCAATTGTTGGCAGCAAACCGGCACAGCCAACAATGCCGGTGACGACGGCTTGAGCGTCACCGTATTGGGCAACTTCGACAACGCCTGACTCGCCAGCAAGTAAAATAGGTTGAGGGTCGAGATCTGCGATCGCCTCCTTCAATTCCAGTAATTTATCTTCGTCGCAAACCGCGACAATTTCCGGTCTAAACTGGCGAATTTGCTGGGCTAGCAAGGTTACATTTCGTCCGGCCGTTAACCCGACAATCCGAAATTGATCGGGGTATTGAGCTACAATATCCAGAGTTTGAGTGCCGATGGAGCCTGTGGAGCCGAGAAGAGTTATTGCTTTCACAATTTTTTAATGTTTTGTGGATTATTCTAATATTACGATTGCGGGGATAAAAATTAGTGGTTAACTATTGCGTGGAAAGCACATTCGATGGAATCATATTTTGAGTGACCACCTAGTGCCATATTTCATGCAGAATAGGGAAAATTTTGCTGATGACCGTGAGGACATCAGTGTCTCGATCGGCGAAAATAGAGAGGAAGGTCGATCGCAGCTACCGTCGAGTTTGGTTTGGGCGATCGCTACTGCTGCGGCAATTTTCTTTTTGTGTAGCAGTTTACGCCACGCTTTATTCCAATCAACAGCTTTCGATTTGGGAATTTTTGACCAAGCAATTTACTTAATCAGCCAAAACCAAACGCCTTTTTCTTCTTTAATGGGGATTCATATTTTGGGCGATCACGCAGCGGTAATCTATTATCCGCTTGCTTTGCTGTACAAAATTTACCCGGATGTGCATTGGCTGCTGTTGGTACAAGCAGTTGCTTTATCCCTGGGGGCTTGGCCTACCTGGAGTTTAGCGCGTTTGGCTGGTTTAAATCAAGAACAATCCCGTGCGATCGCATTGATTTATTTGCTCTATCCGGTGGTATTTAACATCAATTTATTTGATTTTCACCCGGAAGTAATCGCTTTACCCGCACTTTTGGCAGCAATTTTGGCGGCGCGTTTAAATAAAATTGTGTGGTTTTGTACCGCTATTGTGTTAGTTCTCAGTTGCAAGGCGGTTTTATCTCTAACCGTTGTTGCTATGGGTTTCTGGCTGTTTTTTTGCGAAAAAAAGCAACGGTACGGGGCGATCGCACTTTTGCTCGGTGCAGCTTGGTTTTTGATAGCTTCCCAGAAAATCATCCCCTTCTTTAGCGGCAGCGAAGTCGCTGGAGTCGGGCGCTACAGCTATTTAGGCAAATCCGTACTAGAAATTATCATCAATCTCATATTAAAACCACAGTTAGTATTAGGAAAAATCCTTTCCTTCGATACATTCAAATATTTATTTCTCCTCACCTTACCTGTGATTTGGCTGCTATTACCATTTTCTGGCCAACTACGCCTAAAATATTTAACAGCGCTAATTCCTGCCATCCCTACCCTGCTGATCAATATCCTCTCTGACTTGTCATTTCAACGCAGCTTAGCCTATCAGTATTCAGTACCTGTAATTCCCTTTTTATTTTTAGCAGTAATCGCGAAGGAAGAAACAAGGAACAGGGAAGAAATAAAAGGCAACAAGGAAGAGGATAAAGCAAATAAGCAACATTTTTTAACATGGGTCAATCTGCCACAATTTAAAAACTTCCGAATTTCTCAACTTTGGCAGGGAATTCAATTGCCGAGAATCATGATAATTTGGTCATTACTAATTTTCCTATGTGTGGGCGAATATAAAGATTTTTATCTGTACATAAATAGACTAGATACCTGGCAAGCTACACGCGAAGCAGTCGCACAAGTTCAACCGCAAAGCAGTATTTTAACCGATAATAGACTTGCCCCTCACTTTGCCCACCGCCCAATAGTAAAATTGCTGTCACAAATTTCGCCCCAAACAAATTTAGCTGAATTTCAATACATATTATTAAACCTGCGCCATCCCTGGCCTGATACTGAAAAACTTGGTGCTACCTTAGCAAATAAACTTAAAACTTCTCCCGATTTTAAATTAACTTATCAAAAAAACGAAGTTCTGCTATTTAAACGAAGCGCTGATTAAACCCATAAAATGCTAACTTTAAAATCCCTAAAAAATCATCCAGTATTTTTAATGATTGTCGTGACAACGATAGTCTTATTTGCCGCCAGCAGCGCGCGGCACGCTTTGTTTCAGTCAACTGCATTCGACTTAGCAATTTTTGACCAAGCAATTTATTTAATCTCCCAAAATCAAACGCCATTTTCCTCTTTAATGGCAATCAATATTTGGGGCGATCATGCCGCTTTTATTTTCTATCCACTAGCTTTACTGTACAAAATATATCCAGATGTTCACTGGCTTTTTTTAGTGCAAGCTGTTTCCCTAGCTTTAGGCGCTTGGCCGAGTTGGAGTTTGGCACGTCAAGCCGGATTAAACGAGCAAAAAGCAATTGCAATTTCAGCCGTATATCTGCTTTATCCCGCAGTATTTAATGTCAATCTCTTCGACTTCCACCCAGAAGTCATTGCTTTACCAGCACTGCTAGCAGCAATCTTAGCCGCGAGGCTGAATAAAACCTTGTGGTTTTGTGCTGCTATTGTATTAGTCTTGAGCTGCAAAGCCGTGCTATCTTTAACTGTGGCTGCGATGGGTTTGTGGCTGTTGTATTTTGACAAAAAACGCAATTGTGGGCTCATAGCTCTCTTTCTAGGCGCGGGTTGGTTCCTGGTAGTTACTCAGGCCGTTATACCGTATTTTAATCAGGGAAGAGAACACGCGGGGATCGGACGATATCAATATCTGGGAAACTCGGTTTTTGAAATTGCTATTAATTTAATAGTAAAGCCCAATCTAGTTTTAGGGCGTTTGTTTTCTCTAGAGACTTTTGGATATTTAGCGTTATTGCTATTACCTGTAATTTGGTGGCTGTCCCCGCGTCATCTGTCATCTTTAATTAGTGCTGTGCCGATGTTGGCGATGAATATTCTTTCCGATATCCCCGCTCAGCGGGATTTAATTCATCAATATTCTGTGCCGATATTGCCGTTTTTGTTGGTTGCTGTAATTTCCAGTTTAGCAGCTAGCAATCAGCAAAAGCGAAAGACAATATTTGATAGATTGCCACTTCCTAATTATCCATTGCCTAGAGTCATTGTAATTTGGTCGTTGATGGCTTTCTTAGCTTTAGCGAAATACGGCTATTTTTGGACTATTTATTTAAATGGGCTCGACACTTTGCCAGCTACCAGAGAAGCAATTTCTCTTGTTGAAACCAAAGGCAGTGTTTTAACAACTGCTCAGATTGCTCCGCACTTAGCGCACCGCCCTGTCGTAAAATTAACTCAGGCTAACGCGCCGCCTGCAAATTTCGCAGAATTTGATTATGTATTGCTGAACCTCAGATATCCTGGCTGGATGAGCGATCGAGCTTTTGTGGAAAACCTAGTAACTCAACTAAAAAACACCCCTCAATTTCAACTCAAATATCAGCGAGACGACATATATCTATTCACTAAAAGTCATTAGTCAGCAGTCATGAGTCAGTAGTCATCAGTCATTAGTCATTAGTCAGCAGTCATGAGTCATTAGTCATCACTCATCATTCAACAGTCAACAGTCAACAGTCAACAGTCAACAGTCAACAGTCAACAGTCAACAAATTCGCGCTAATCCTCCACTTTCACAGCCCTTCTTGCCAACTTCACGTAAGTTTTCACAGTTTCATAAGGCATTTCCAAATCAGCAGCAATATCAAACAAAGATTCCCCCAATTCCCGGCGCGCCAAAATCGTTGCCCAAGTTTCAGCAATCTCAGCAGCGCGACTTCCACCTTTACGCTTTCTGTGCGCCATAAACTTCTGTGTCAATTCCTCTATTCGCGCCGCCAATACGCTTTGTATCGACACTTCAGGTAGCGCTTCTGTCAACCATTGTGCTCGCGTTTGTCCCAATCCAAAAGTTGTTTTGTGGCCAGTGCCGCAATAAGGCGCTAACCGCCCTAAAGCATAAAATAATTGTACAAAATCAGGACGATTGTGAGCCGATCGCCCTAGACCAAATTCCACAGCCCCAGTGAACCCCGTTACCATGCCTTTTTTGCCCGCCACTACCTTTTGCGACTCCAATTTGTGGCGACTAATAATTGCATTTTCATCAATCCAATTCAAAAATTCTGTTTGGTCAAAATTTACCCCCGAAAAGTTATTCCAGCGGCGCAAATAGCTGTGAAAAACATTTTCTGGAACTGGCAGAGGGAAGTGATGGCCTTTGCTACGAAAGCTTGTAGGAGTCACAAAACTAAGTTTGATGGTTGGCGAAAAGGGGGGGTCGGCTATTAATAATTGCTGGTAAGTTGTGGGAGCAAAAGCAATATCCCAAGAGCGAATTAGCAGCGGAGCATTTCGTAAATCTATCTCTTCGGGCAAATTTTGCAGCCACTGACTCAGCCACTGCACTACGGGCTTTGAAAGTCCTGTTACGTACCAGCGATAAATGCGATCGCCCAAAAGCTGAAATTCTTTGCCACCAGGGAGCAAATCACCTTCCAATCCCGAAATAGTAAAGGCTTTTTCTGACTGTTCATCGTGCAAAAGTTTCGATAAATCCGGGTCAGTTTGCTGTACTTGACCTAAAAACCACGCGTGCAAACCTATAGCATACTGCGCGTACAGATAGCTCGCAGTGCGGGGAGTCAATTCAAACACTAATCCGACTAACTCGGTGTCAGCCGGCCAAATCAGCCGAGAGGGAGGAGATTTTCGATCGCGGTGAGGGGCAGCTACCATCAGATGCCACTCACAGGGACAGGGCTGTGCTATCTTATCCGATTTTTATCCCCGTTGGGGGATGGTTTTTGAGGGCGATCGATCGCCCAAATCTTTTGGTGGCTCCAAAAACCGGGTCTGCCGCCAGTTTCCCCCACCCTCCGGGATAGACAAAAACCACTAAAAAACCAACAACCTAAAACTCAATCTTTGTCAAGGTTTTTTTCCTTGTAACTAAACAGAAATATACCAGTGTTTAAAATCACATTCTGCGCTACAATTGTCAAAAGCTCGTAGCATCCTCAACTCCGATCCTAAACTATGAACACAACAGAAAAATCTAAACTCTCCAACGAAAAAACTTTGGAGGCGATGAAGAATTTCTCCGAAACCTACGCCAAGCGCACGGGAACTTACTTTTGTTCCGAACCTTCCGTCACTGCTGTCGTGATAGAAGGACTAGCAAAACACAAGGATGAACTAGGCGCACCCTTATGCCCTTGTCGCCATTACGAAGATAAAGAAGCCGAAGTAAAAGCCGCCTACTGGAACTGTCCCTGCATTCCCATGCGCGAGCGCAAAGAGTGTCACTGTATGTTATTTTTGACGCCAGATAACGATTTCGCTGGAACTAATCAGGAAATAGGAATGGATCAGATTCAAGCTGTCAGAGAGACTATGTAATCGGTTAAGTAGGCGGTCGTTAAATGGCAGTAGTTTTGAAAACAGGTCGTTATTTTTCCTATTTTTAAGACTTAGCTATTAAAAAACAATCGATCGCCGCCTACTCAAATATACATCCGCAATCGAAAATCCCCAATCTCCAATCGCATGACAGAGGAAATTCCGCTAGACTTTTGGCAAGGTATTGAACAGTTTAACAGCCAAGAATTTTACGCTTGTCACGATACTTTAGAGGCATTGTGGATGGAAGCCGGCGAGCCGGAAAAAAGATTTTATCAGGGAATATTGCAAATTGCGGTAGCACTTTATCACTTAGGAAATCAAAACTGGCGCGGTGCGGTAATCTTGCTGGGAGAAGGAATAAATCGGCTCAGTTATTATCAGCCGAGTTATGCTGGAATTGCTGTTGAAGGCTTGCTTGGACAAAGTGCTAAACTTTTGAGCGCTTTGCAACAAGCTGGCCCGGAAGAAGTAGCTAAATTTCAACAGTTATTCGCAGGTACAGAAGTTGCAGGCTTGCAATTGCCGCAAATTATCAAAGTACCAAAAAGTTAAATAAATGTTTGTATTAGGGTGCAGTATACTTGGCCTCTACACAGAGGAGGGCTGGCTGCCCAAGCAGATTAATTTACTGTGGAAGGAGTATCTTGCCGGTTCCCGGTTAAGACTGTTGCAGCCACTCAGCAAAAAAAACAATTAAATTCGCTGTTGTCTTGCTACGATAATTGGTTGAGACTATCGGGTCAATCGATCGACCTCACGGGAATCTTTCTGGCCGTTAAGATAAAATATCTAACTGGAGATAATGCCCTTCAGCAATTTCACAAATATTGAGGCTCCAAGCTTATGATGCCCTCCGCTAAACTACTCAATTCCAGAATATTCAAAGGATTATCGCTGCTGTTGCCCCTGACTCTGGCAGGCGCGATCGCCTCTCCCACTTACCCGCAAGCCGGGCCGCCCCGCACTCTGAGTGTGCGATCGGACATTCAAGAAGCCGACTCCAAAACCGGCATCGTGACAGCCCGCGGCAACGTCCAAATCAACTATCCAGCCCGCCAAATACAAGCAACTGCGGCTCAAGCTCAATATTTCAGCCGCGAGCGCCGGATCATTCTCAGCGGAGATGTTTACGTATTGCAGCAGGGCAACAGCCTGCGCGGCGAAACCATAACATACCTCATCGACGAAGGGCGGTTTATTGCCCTGCCCGACAACCCAGGACAGGTAGAATCTGTTTATCTGGTTGCCCCGGAACAAGATGCAGCAGCCCAAAATGCTGTTGGCTCCCAACGTCCAACTACAGCACCCCGGTAACAGTGGCTCGCAGCAGCGAAATTTCGCCTCAGCCAAAACATACTACTTGGGATAGATGCGAAATTTCGTCTTTATAAAACTCACCAACTTGAAAAGGTAAAATTTAAATTAGAGACTCGATCGCACAAAGCCGCAGTCTGAAATTTAGCTTGTAGAGGTTGCCGGGAGCGAAAATGAAAATTGTACTCGAAAATATTCACAAATCCTACGGAAAACGCAATGTAGTTAGTCGCGTCAACCTGTCGGTAGCCCAAGGAGAAATCGTAGGATTGCTAGGCCCAAACGGTGCCGGCAAAACCACAACATTTTACATAGCAACCGGATTAGAAAAACCAAATCAAGGCACCGTTTGGCTAAACGATTTAGACATCACTAAATTGGCGATGCACCAGCGAGCGCATTTGGGAATTGGCTATCTCGCTCAAGAAGCAAGCATTTTCCGAAACATGAGCGTGCGGGACAACATTTTGTTAGTTTTAGAACAAACTCAAGTGCCACGCTGGGAATGGCGCGAGCGAGTCGATTTCCTATTGCAAGAATTTCGCTTAGAAAAAATAGCATCTAGTTTGGGAATTCAAATATCGGGGGGAGAAAGGCGGCGGACTGAACTGGCCAGAGCATTAGCCGCTGGGCGAGACGGCCCTATGTTCCTATTTTTAGACGAACCGTTTGCAGGCGTCGATCCGATCGCAGTAGACGAAATTCAAACCATTATTGCTAAACTGCGCGATCGTAAAATCGGCATCCTCATCACCGATCACAACGTCCGAGAAACCCTCGAAATTACCGATCGAGCCTACATCATGCGAGACGGTCAAATTTTAGCCTCCGGGGCTGAAGAAGAACTCTACAGCAACCCTTTAGTGCGGCAGTATTACTTAGGTGACAGCTTCGTGCGATAGTCTTTTGAATGCATTCGGCAAACGGTCAAATTTGAGATTTTAGATGTTAGATTGAGGAGCAATCTGCGAGAACGCGCCACTATGAAAATAGCAATATCCAATTCTTTGAATCCCATCAACTGGCTGCCGAGAATTTCCGTAATGGACTGGTACATTACCAAAGAACTAATCGGCCCATTTCTGTTTGGCGTCGGACTCTTTACATCCGTCGCCGTCACAGTTGGAGCCTTATTTGAATTAGTCCGCAGAGTAACAGAATCCGGCCTACCCTACAGCGCCGCCATCGAAATTTTTCTCCTGCAAATTCCCTACTTCGTAGTATTGGCTTTCCCCATGTCAATGCTGCTAGCAACCTTAATGGCCTACAGCCGAATGTCCAGCGACAGCGAACTCATCGCCCTCCGCAGTTGCGGAGTTAGCGTTTACCGATTAATACTGCCTGCTGTGATAATGAGTTTAATTGTTGCAGGCTTAACTTTTGGTTTGCAAGAGTTAGTTGTACCCGCCGCCAGCTACAGAGCAACTCTGACTTTAGACAGAGCCCTGAAGCGAGAAAAACCGACATTTCAAGATAGAAATATTATCTACACAGAATTTCGCAAACCCGAAAAAGGCGGCGACGAAATCCTGGCCCGCTTTTTTTATGCAGAACAATTTGACGGCCAACAAATGAAAGGTTTAACAATTATAGATCGCTCCACCCCAGGCCTCAATCAAATCGTTTCTTCAGAATCAGCTACTTGGAATCCCTCAGAAAATACCTGGGATTTTTTCAACGGAACCGCTTATATAGTTGCTCCTGACGGCTCTTACCGCAATATAGTTAGGTTTCAACACCAGCAATTGCAACTCCCCCGCACGCCCTTAGATTTAGCTGCGAGAGCGCGGGATTTCAAGGAAATGAACATTGCCCAAGCTTTAGAGCGTTTGGATATCCTTAAAAACAGTGGCGACGAACCACAAATTCGCAAATTAAAGGTGCGAATTCAAGAAAAATATGCTTTTCCTTTCGTATGCATGGTATTTGGTGTAGTGGGAGCCGCTTTGGGAACTCAACCGCGCCGCTCCGGCAAGGGTACGAGTTTTGGTATTAGCGTAGTTGTGATTTTTACTTACTATGTATTTTCTTTCATCACCAGTTCTATGGGCGTGAAAGCTGTTTTGACTCCGATTCTTTCGGCTTGGCTGCCGATCGTGTTTGGTTTGGGAATCGGGGGATTGTTGTTGGTGCGGGCCGCGGCTAGGTAAGTTTTACCAATAACAATGGGAATGGGTAATTCGGAACTTGTACTGCCCTTCCACTGCCTTCGGCTCCCTTCCCTTCGAGTACGCTGAGGAGAACCGAAGTCGAAGGGCAGGAACAGCGTAGCCTAAGTATTGGGAATTGATAATATCGTTTTCGTGGCCGAACTTCCTTCATTTAAGGATTAGAAAAAGTATTGATTTCGCCACCGCCAATGTAGCGTCCCGGAGCCAGGGAACGGGGTGTAGCAAAAGTTTGAGGTTGAATGGGCTGCACGCCCTGATTTGTGTTTTGGGGAACAACTCCAAAGTTAGGCTGCTGTGGTAAATTAAGCTGACTCGGTGGAGGTGTTTGAAATTGAGAATTCGCTGAATTAGGAGAGAATTGAGGGCTAATTATCTTGCTTCCCCCAATCCCATTTGGAAAGGGAGATGGGCCGACATTTGGAAGTAGAGGTGTTGGCGAAGGTATGGCTACTGGAAGTGCCACAGGTTGAACTTCAGGTGCGAAGCCTGAGCCAGATAAATTAGTTTGGTAGGGATTTTTCGGCAAAGCCACCGTTGCAGCCCCTGCATTAATTTCGGGGAGGTTCGGTACTCTGGAATTTAACCCAGCCAATGATTCCGGGACTGTAGCTGTCGGTTTTAAGAATTCTTGAGATTCCTTGCTCACAGTATTTGTCGGAGCCACAAGTGGGCGAAGTGCTGTGGGAACATTCACAGGATTTGCTCCACCTTGAGCTGTAGCGGTCGTTGGGAGCAAATTTGTCGCATTTCCTGCCGCCGGATCGGAAGCCGGTCGATCGAGCAATGTAGCCGAGTCTGCTGTTTTCTCAGCCGAAGCCGCCGTTGGCGAAGTGTTAGCAACGACGTATTTTTTCATAGCTGCTTGCAGCGGACTCAAAGGCAGAGAATTTTCGTTTTGTTTAGCTGAATTAACATCACTCGACGCCTGCGATAAAGTTGCTGTCGCTGTACCCCCTGACTCAGGCTTGATCGTTTTTATCCCGGAAGTTAGTCTCCCGCTGCCAGATAAACTCAACGCTGATGTTGCGTTTGAACTTGGCAAGCTGGAATTTTGGGGGTTATTGTTTCCGGCCTCGACAGCAGGATTTGCTAAATTTGGCAAGGAGAAAAATCCGCTGCTTCCTACCCGATTGGGGGCTGAAGATGGCTGAGGAGTTTCTAAGTCCCGATCTCGAAGTTCCTCGAATAAACCTTTGCTTTTTACTACTGATGAATTTAACAAGTTCAGTTCAGAAGCAGTAGAGCCATTAAACTGATTGACTAGCACTGGTGAGCTGTCGATTTCAGCCGCAATGGCGGTATCTTCAGCAGATAGTCCCGATAGCGAAGCTGGATTGTTTGAGGCTGGTTCTTCTTCGCCATCTATGCTCAACCTTTCTGGATTTACAGAGACCTCCCAGATAAATAATCCCCCTGCACAGAGCACGGCTAAGGGAGCCCAAACCGCGGGTTGGGTCCAGTGGCGCAACCGCGCTATTAGATAGCGGACTGATGTAGGAAATCGCTTAAAAATTGACATAGTTTTGCTTCCATCCGATCGTGCGGATTTAAAACTATTTTTCCTAGTCTACCACATCAATCTTGATTATTTTTGCTATGCCGGGGTAAGTGCGATCGGGAGCATCTCGGTTTGGCTTTTACTGTCGGTGTGCCATCGTCCGGATCGCTATATTTATAGACTTTGCTGTTCGGGACGATCGCACTCCCAAAAAACGCTTTTTACTTTCTGCAGAGATGCTCCGAGTACAATCGAACTTTTGATTGAAAGTTGCGACAGCTCAATGCAACAGGTGAAAATCCATAAAGCACTGGTAGAAATATGTCTTGCTTTCCTTAAATCAAGGGGCATAAGATGATAAAATCTTATGGGATGCGGTGCGCGGCCTGCCGGGTCTGTCAGCCGATCGACCTCAAACCAAAATGTCAAGGTAAAATTGGCAATTGCTGAGAACAACACCCAAGCAAAGTTGAGAGGAAATTAATGAAAAAAATAGTAGAAGTATTAGCAAATCGGGAACAACTAATAGCTCGATCGCTCGATATTGTTCTGTCGAAAATCTCAGAAGCCATAGCAGAACGCGGACTTTGTACGATCGCCGCAGCGGGCGGAAGCACACCGGAACCCCTCTACAGAGCGATAGCAGCCCAAGACCTGCCTTGGGACAAAATTCACGTTTTCTGGGGCGACGAACGCTACGTTCCCCCAGAACACCCAGACAGCAATCAAAAAATGGCGCGCCTCGCGTGGCTCGATCGAGTGAATATCCCCGCCAGCAACATCCACCCCATGCCCACAGGCGCCGGCGACCCCGCAGCCGACGCTGCCACGCACCAAACTGAATTGCAGCAGTTCTTCAAAGTATCCGACGGCGAGTTTCCTGCCTTCGACATCATTTTATTGGGCATAGGAGACGACGCCCACACAGCCTCTCTATTTCCCGGCACAGCAGCCTTGGAAGTCCGCGATGCCCTAGTAACTGTCGGCAACAAAGACGGTCAACCCCGCATTACCTTTACAGTCCCCTTAATCAACCGGGCCCGGTGCGTCATCTTCATGGTCGCAGGAGCCAGCAAACAACCCGCCCTTGCTCAAATTTTTGCCCCTGCAGCCGACGAAATGACCTATCCAGCCAGACTCGTTCAACCAGAAGGCGAGCTGTGGTGGCTGCTCGATGCGGCGGCTGGTGAAGCAGTAAAATAGCCGACAGAGCCGCCCATGGCCAACATAGTCAGCATTATCACTAACTCAATCTTGCCCATCACAGCTAACGTCACGGCGTCAGCTCAGTTGCTAGTATTAGAAGCAATATAAGAATTGTGGCGGTTAAAGTTAAAATTTGACCATATACACGAGTATTGTTGTCAGGAACCTCAGCTATCAGGCATGAGGCTTGAAAGAGAAATCTAACAAGCCATTCTGACGGGCCTAAGTCTTAACTGACTACGTTTTGTGAGTCACGACACCCTGGGATACGAAGCTAGTCCCTTGCTCTGTCGCTAGTGGTTAAACAGTTCTAAGGTCACTGGAACAGTGCTGCTAGCCTAACAAGCTCCCTAAACATTGACCGACAAGCTAACTTTACCCCAGAAATGGGAGATTGAGGACAACCATATCCTCACGGGGGGGCAACCATACCCCCCTACCCCGCAAGGGGATTCAATTCAATGTAAAGCCGTCCTGTAAGGACGGGGTTTCAGACCCAACGACTTTTGATGAGGCTGATTTGAAAATCTGGCCGATAGCAAGGAGAAATCGATGATTGTCTGTCCCAATTGCAATCACCAGAACCCCGACGGGGCCAGCCAGTGTGAGGCTTGCTACACGCCTTTACCTGCTACCGCAAGTTGCTCGAACTGCGGTGCAGCAGTTCAGACAGATGCAGCATTTTGCGGCCAGTGTGGCTTTAACTTGCGTCCGGGTTCCATAGTTCCAGAAGTTGAGGTGACAGTACCGTCTCCCTCGCCTGTAGGCCCCACAGTGGTATCGTCACCGGCGCCCGATTTAGTGCCACCCGATCCCCTGATGGCAATGGAACCTCTAGTTACCCTGAATAAGGGGCTCAACTTGGAAAAAACTCCCGCCAGCATTCCGACAATTCCCGATCCCCCGCCTTCGCCCTCGGTTCCTGTTACAACTGAATCGGTGGCAACACCAGTAACTATCTCTCCTCCGGTTCCGGGCCCACAGCCAGCAGGTGTAGCTAAAACTCAACTGCAACAGCAGTCGGCGCGACTCCTACACGTTCAGACAAATACCCCGATGGAATTGCCTCACAGTCTGGCTGTGGTTCACATAGGCAAGCCAAATGACTTAGTGCCGCCGGATATTGATGTTTCGGGATTTGCTAATTCTGAGATAGTTTCTCGGGTACACGCAAATCTCCGGGTGGAGGGAGATGCTTGCTACCTAGAAGATGTAGGTAGTTCCAACGGCACTTACGTCAACAATACTCCGCTACCCAAGGGAAACCGCCATCGGTTGCGACCGGGAGACCGCATCTCTCTGGGCAAAGGAGACCTGGTTACGTTTTTATTTCAAATCTCTTAGATCGAGTTTGGATTGGGCGATCGAAAGTCTAAAATCTAAAATCGCATCTTGAGGCGCTCTACCAAAACTCAATGCAGCCAATGTGATTAAGCTGACCTTGCTACATCCACTCCAGTCTATACCCGTCCGCAGTTGGATCTTTGAAGACGAGCAGGTCGTCCGGATCGGGCGCTCGACCGAAAACCACGTCGTTCTTTTTAGCGCTGTGGTTTCTCGTCGCCACATCGAATTGCGGCGCAGCGGCATAACTTGGGAACTGATCAATTTAGGTACCAACGGCACTTACCTCGATGGTAAGCCGATCGCTAAGGTTCCCATTGTGGACGGTCTGATCGTTCACTTGGCTCGCTCAGGGCCGAAAATTCAAATCAACGTAGGCCCGAATCAGTCCTCAGTCCAGTTAGGACAAATTAGCGTCAAGCCCAGGGATGCTAAGGAAATTCACGCTCCCTCGGGCGGCGTGCACATTAGCACGATTCCTGTTCCCGACCAAAAAGAAGTTGGCACTTCCAGGGAAGAGGAGGAGTTAACCCAGGCAGATAATAATCGCCATTATTCGGAAGAAGAATATTAAATCGGCTTCTTTGGATGATCGACATTTTTCAAAGGCGGCACTCAGGAGTTTATTTATGAGTACATCACCACAGATTGTTAGGCGCAGCGAACTGCTCAACCGCCGCACCATCGACCGCAGAACGGCGGAAGAGGTCGGCAGGGTAGATCGGGTTTGGCTCGATGCTCACTCCCAGCGGGCGATCGGCTTTACTTGCAAGTCGGGACTTTTGGGCAGCAAAAAAACTTGGTTCGCTTGGGCGCAAGTTGATACGGTGGGGGAAAATGTTTTTGTCACCATTAACCCGGAACTGCCGGAATTGCATCAGCCGGAACAAGCTGTTTGTCCGATCGGGCTTGAGGTGCTCACGGACGCTGGGAATCAGGCAGGTGCAGTCGTTGACTACCTATTTGATGTCCGCACGGGTTCAGTCACCCACTACCTATTTAAATCGAGCGGCTGGCGCGGTGTTTTAGACGACATTTACTTGTTACCTGTGGCAGCTATTTCGACCATCGGCAGCAAGCGGGCGATCGTCTCTGAAGCTGCTGTATCGGAGCCAGTGCAGTACGCGGAGGGACTGCACAAAAAAGTCGGTCTGGTAGCAGAGTTTTTACATGAAGATTTCGACAGAACTCTCAAAAATGTGGCAGGTGTGAAGCGGGGCGCTCAAAGTTTCGCGGAAAAATTCCAAGATAAAGCTCTCGAAGTCAGGGATGTAGCTCAAGAAAAAGTTGCAGAGTTGAAGCGGCAAAGGCAAGAATCTGTCCCGCCAGAGCCGAACCTGGAGCCGCCTGACTCAGATTTGAGCTGAAGTTTGGCCTTCCCGCTCGCCCTGCAACTAATTGCCGATCGCATTTTGGGGCGGCGCGCGCGAGGAAGGTCGATCGGTATTTTTACTATGAGAGATTGATGCGTTGTCCCTCAAAATTCCAGTGCTGCTCAAAGCATTGTATTTTAAAGGTATCGCATCAATAAGGAAAATGTTAGCAACTCAAAAAGACCTATGCTGTTTGATACAATCAACAAGTATTTTATCTAGAGACCCCAGGATTAATAATTGGTTAACTTCTTTCTTTATAAACAGTGAGTCGTTGAGCAGTGACTGTCGCCCGAGCGAGAACTCGAATCAGCGGTGCAACCAGCGCGGGTCTGAGTTAAATTCTCGGGTTCATCAGCGGGAAAAGGGTGATTGGGCCGATCGAATTGAGCGGCTCGCCCATCGGCACACTCGCGCCCTCACAGACCAAATTAATCAAGCGGTTAAGACCGCTGTCCATCATTGGGAAGTTCACCCGATTAATCACATCGTGTTTGGTTGTTACCGAGTACCGCAAAAATTTGCGCCTGCGCCAAAAGCTAACCATCAAAAGTTGCTTCAGCCTCAAGCCGCCAAAAGTTCGACTTTTACGGCAGATAGAGGGAATATTGGCGCACTGACGACGCCTTTAAAAAGCAAATTTTTTGCAGTTTTCTCCCAAAAAATCTCTCTGGAAGTATCCCCGTTTCTGTCTGGCGGTGGAGTGTCAAAACATCAGTGATTACCTTAACTCTTTTACATCCTATCCAGTCTGTCCCGGTTCAAAGTTGGTGTTTTGAATCAGAACCGGTGGTTCGGATCGGTCGATCGAACGACAATGATGTAATTATTTACAGCGCTGTAGTTTCCCGCCACCACGTAGAACTGTGGAATCACGCTAATGGCTGGGAAATTATTAATTTTGGTGCTAACGGCACTTATGTAGATGATAGACCGATCGCTCAGGTGTCCCTTGTGGACGGGATGACAATTCGCTTGGGCAATTCCGGGCCAAAAATCAGGATTCGGGTGGGCGCAACGAATCAACCGGGCAAAATAATTAAGCCACCGCAGCGCGAACTCCGCCAAAACGACGAAGTTTCAAAAGACCGGTCAACAGCTTGGCCTGGGGGCGTGGGAATAATCGAAGACGATGAACTTGGAGGGCTGACTCAAATCGATCTTGACTGACGGGCAGCTATCAATTGCAGGCTAGTTCAAACAAAGCTCAGATGCCCAATTCGAGCGTCTAACTAATTATTGTGGTAAGTGGCCTGATTTGTGCCTCAATATCCCTATACATTAATTAACAGCTTCTTTAGTAGGATTTCACCCTTCTAAAGATAAGATTGGGGGGAGATCGATCGATCTTAGCTCACTTTCGCTGGTTGCCCAGCGGCGGTAATCTAAGAGCAACTGGTGCATCAACCGCTGTTTGACGCTCATCAGTACGCTCTTGAGCAAAGCATTGCCTGTTGCTTCTAAAATGGGTTTGGGCGTCAGCCAAAACGGCGGCGGTAATTCTACTTGCACTTCCAAATCCGCTTTTCCCTTCAAGTATGCTACCCCGCTGCTTTGGTGTACACAAAGCTTTCCTTTGAGATTGAGAGCAAAGCGATCGTTTATATAACCCACGCCACGAATTTCGCAGGCGACGGACTCCAAATTGATTGTGCCATCCGACTGGGCCCACACCCTCATGTCTACTGTGGGTTGAATGCTCAGCATCATAAATTGTAACGGTCGCATTTTAAGGCGGAAACAGTCATCGCTTAGCTGTTCTGTGCGACTTTGATCGACAAGAGCGTTCACCAGTCGCCTTGGCTGGCGCAGATAATGTTGAATGGGAACTCGTTCCTCTGGTACGGCGATCTCAACGGATTGGGAAGAATTAAAGCGGATATACATGAGAAAATATCAAAATATAGGATTCCTAAGCATATCTTAATAAAGTATCACCTTTTTTAAGGTGACATAAGTCGCGCACTAAGTCGCGAACCCAGCAATGTCATCCGAGAAATCACGGATAAAAGCTTTCGGGACATCGCTAATTTTTCATCATACTTCCTAGCTGATGAGAGTAAAGCAAACATTTGTAACCTAAAATTGCCTGTAAATGAAAATTTCGTTAGCGAAGCCCTCGAAGAGGATCGCACATCTCGGCCCTGTTGGTACAAATGCAGAAACAGCGGCTCTAGCTTATGTCAATTGGTTGAGCCTGGAAACTAACTTGGAATGCACCCTGTGTCCTTATTCCACCATTTCCCAAGCGCTAGAGGCATCTGCCGTAGGGCAGGTTGACTATTCAGTTGTGCCTGTCGAAAATTCGATCGAAGGCAGCGTGACTGTCACCTTAGATACACTGTGGCGACTCGATCAACTCCGCATTCAACACGCCTTAGTGTTGCCAATTTCCCACGCGCTAGTGTCTAATGCCAAAAATTTTAACGAGATTCACAAAGTTTACTCTCATCCGCAAGCGCTAGCTCAGTGTCAGATATGGTTGGGGCAGTTTATTCCCTCAGCTCAATTAATTCCGGCGAACTCTACCACGGAAGCATTGCAATATCTGGAAGATAGAAATGTAGCAGCGATATCTTCGCCAAGAGCTGCTGAACTTTACAATTTGCCAGTGTTAGCTCACCCCATTAATGATTATCCCGATAATTACACTCGCTTTTGGGTACTCAGCAGGAGTGGTGGAGAAATCGCCAACGTAGAAGCAGCGGATCGCTCATCCCTTAAATCCAGCACAAAATCTGCTGCTAAGTTGATCCTCGATACTTCACCGTCTAATTGCACCCATACCTCACTAGCTTTTAGCGTACCGGCCAATATGCCGGGAGCACTGGTAAAACCTTTGGAAGTATTTGCCAGTCGCGGTATTAATTTAAGTCGGATTGAATCTAGACCGACTAAAAGATCGCTCGGAGAATATATTTTCTTTATGGACGTTGAGGCTAACGCCTGCGAAGCATTTGTTCGATCGGCACTCGAAGAGTTAAAAAATCACACAGAAACTTTAAAAATCTTTGGTTGCTACAGCCTACTGTCAGTAGTATAATTTATTTTTATGTACTATACTTTTTAAGTAAAACTTAGGAGGCTGGCGAGATGAATGCTGATGAACTTCTCAAGCGATACGCAGCCGGAGAAAGAAATTTTCATGAAACCAACTTGAAAGAGGCTTTTTTGCGAGAAGCTTTCCTAATTCATATTAATCTAGCCTGTGCAAATCTGAAGGAAATCAATTTTGCTTTGGCGAACTTAAGGGGGGCAAACTTAATAGCTGCCAAGCTAAAGAATGCTTGCCTAGTGATGACCCGCCTAAATGGGGCTAACCTAAGCGGAGCCGATCTAACTTTCGCAAGATTAACAGGAGCTGACCTGATTGAGGCAAACCTGAAAAACGCCAACTTGAGCGACACCAAAATGATTGGTGTTAATTTGAGCGGAGCAAACTTGGAAAACGCCAACTTGATGGAAGCCAACCTCCTAGATGCTTGCTTGGACAATACAAACCTCGAAGAAGCCAATCTAAGCGAGGCTAAACTGCGGGGAGCGAGTCTGAGAAAAGCCAACTTGAGAAACGCTTTTTTGTGTGAAAGTAACCTTGAGGGCGCAGATTTAAGCGGTGCTGATTTAAGCGGTGCTAATTTGAGCGGGGCATTTTTATGCGGAGCTAATCTGGAAGGAGCTAAGCTAGATGAGGCAATTTTAAGTGGAGCAATACATTTTTGCGTCAGACAAGTTTGAGATCACGCAATATATAACCGCATAATCCGACAACTAAGAACTAAAAAATATACTATTGACTTGGCTGAAAGTGAAGTCTATTTGCTGCTGTACCTTAGCAAAATGAAGCTGCATTTTGAGGATCTCTTTCTTAGAATTAGCTTGAGCAATCTTACTTTCCAAAGCCAGCAAGTTGCGGTTGAGATTTTCTACTCGCACAGTTTGGTAGTCTAAGTCAATTTTTAGTTCTGCCGCCTGATCTAATTGAACCTGCTTGCGAACCACGGCGAGGCGGACTGAATTTTCATCCTGTGTCTGAAAAGCTAGCAAAGCTCGCTGCTGCCACTGGTTGGCTTGAGATTCAGCTTGATTGTATAGCCACTGAATCCGCAGTTGGGCGGAAATCGCAATGCCAACAGCCTGACGCAGTTCTTTGAGAGGTTCCTGAATTTCTAAGATTAATAGTTCCCAAAGATTCATCAGTTCGCTGGTAAATTCTTCCCGTTCTACAGAGGCTACCAGTGCTTCTAATAGCAACAAATTTGGTTGCATTTGCTGCGTAATTGTCTCAAATATTAACTCTGCTTCGGACATTTGCCGATCGTAATTTTTTTCTGAGACTGCACCGGATGAGTGCTTTAATATTTTTTCCGTGCTGTCTAACTCAGCTTCTGCATCTGAACTTGAAGCTACAAAGGCCTGTAATTTTTCGTGGGCGATCGAATTCAGCCTTTGTCGAAGCAAATCGCAGGCCGCCCGCTGCACTGGCCCTGTTTCGCTTTGACAAATCTTGATGACTATTTTTAAGCCTGCATCGCCGTAATTCAGTGTCTCTCTCAGGGCGGCAATTCGATGTTCGTTGACAGAACTAGACAGCCGATGTTTAACTCCTGCTAGTCCGCCGAGCACTACACCGCCCACAGGAGGTGGCAGTTGACCGCCTCTAACTGCATCGTATGGTTTCGGTTGGTCGTGATTTTCTAACACAAGCATTTACTGCTATAAGGAACCTATCCGAACCTGTTGGAAGTTAAGAATTAAACACATATCCAGTTCCAAAAAATAATGGAACTGTAAGCGCGCGATCCAAACCCTTAGTTCATCAGTCAATCGAAAATCAAAAATCGAAAATCGAAAATCGAATGATTTGTGTGTAATTCTTTCTGCAATGCAGGTCAAACCGATCGTGCTTTTTCCTAGGCAAATTGGCTACTTGAGGGTATCTTTAAGTACAGTCCTCGCTGCCAAGTGATTGCGAGTAGAAGTCAAAATTTCGGTTTCGCGTTCCAATCTCGCAGCAGTATCTTGCAATTCTAAAAGAGTTTGCTGTTCTGTCGCTGCGCCGTAAAGGTAGCTGGCTACCCAGTAGGACAATTCTGTAGGCAAACTGGGAATGTCTTCCGGCAGGTCGATCGGCTGATCCATCAATTTGCTGGAGAGGCGAACTACATCTCTGAGCAGTTGTTCGACATCTTTTCCCAAAGGTCTGAGGTCTTGTTGCGGCGGTGCGTCTTCGATCCATTCTACTAGACCGACTAAATAGGGTTTTTCCCGAACGGCGTCGAGCACTCGGAACCGCTGCTGGCCGAGAGTCATAATTTTCATGCGATCGTCGGGGAGGCGCTGACAGTGAATCACTTCGGCGCAACAGCCAACGGCAGAGACTTTGTTTTGGTTCGGGTCCCACATGAGCACACCGAAACGCCGATCGCCCTCCAGAATCGTATTCATCATGATTCGATAGCGAAACTCGAAGATTTGCAGTGGGAGTGGCCTACCTGGAAATAGAACCACTTCCGGCAACGGAAATAAGGGGAGTTCGCGAACTGCTACAGAGGAAGAGGATGCCATTGTCGCTCAAAAGTGACGGTACTTGCGCTTATTTTTCTTACTTTAACTGATTTGAGGCTTTCCGGGGCGGGAGCGATCGGGCTTTTTCGGTGGCAACGGAAGCGACGGCGAGCTATCTCTGGTGCTGACAGCTTGACCAAGGCGTTATTTCGTCAAAATGTTAAATATACCTTTTTGCTAAACTAAGTGAGTCCGAAGGCGATGATAGCGACTGCTAAAGGAGCGTTTTTGTAGTGATCGCGCCTTAATTAAAAATAATTATTTAAGTTCGTGCCAGAGCCGAAATTTTTGCTGATTATTAACTAATAACTAATACCTAATAACTCATGACTAAGAAAATTTCAACAAAAAGAAGGAACAATTTATTTAATCTTTGTTCCTTCTTTCCGAGTTTTCGATGTGTCAATCTACAGCTTGACTTCGATATCTACGCCGGCTGGCAAATCCAGTTTCATCAAAGCGTCAATTGTTTTGGCCGATGGCTGGTGAATGTCGATGATGCGGCGGTGCGTGCGGGTTTCAAAGTGTTCGCGAGAATCTTTGTCTACGTGGGGCGATCGCAGCAAGCAGTAAATCCGCCGTTTTGTCGGTAGGGGAATCGGGCCGATCGCTGTGGCTGCTGTCCGATTTGCTGTATCTACAATCTTTTCGCAGGATGCGTCTAGAATTCGGCGATCGAAAGCTTTGAGGCGGATGCGAATTTTTTGCTGTTGAATTGTTGCCATTTTTGTTTCTTGAATTTTCGAGGTTCAGTTTATTTTTAGTCATTAGTGATCAGTCATTTGTTATTTGTTATTTGTTATTGAACATTTAACCCATAACTACTAACAACTGGCCACTAACCTATAACTACTCACTACTCACTAAATAGCAGAAAAGCCTGATTACATTTGGCGGCTTTTCTGCTATTTAAGCTGTTATCGGAGTCCTACTTGAGGATTTTGGAAACAACGCCGGCGCCGACGGTGCGGCCGCCTTCGCGGATAGCGAAGCGCATTCCTTGTTCGATCGCGATCGGGTGAATCAACTCAACAGTCATTTTGATCCGGTCACCGGGCATCACCATTTCTGCTTCAGTACCGTCATCAGCGGTGAACTGTGCGATCGTGCCGGTCACGTCAGTGGTACGGACGTAGAATTGAGGGCGATATCCAGAGAAAAAGGGCGTGTGCCGGCCGCCTTCTTCCTTCTTGAGGATGTACACTTCAGATTCAAACTGAGTGTGAGGCAGGATGCTTTTCGGCTTGGCAATCACCATTCCGCGTTCAATATCCGCCTTTAAAATCCCCCGCAGCAGTAGACCAACGTTGTCGCCGGCCAAACCTTCTTCCAGAGACTTGGTGAACATTTCCACACCAGTCACTGTAGTGCTGCGAGTGTCCTTAAGACCCACCACTTCGACTGTTTCGCCGACTTTGATGGTTCCACGTTCGATCCGGCCTGTGGCGACAGTACCCCGACCAGTAATCGAGAATACGTCTTCAACTGCCATCAAGAAAGGCTTGTCAACTTCGCGTTCTGGGGTGGGGATGTAAGCATCTACTTCTTCCATCAGCTTGTAGATTTTGTCAACCCACTCATTTTCGCCCTTGACAGTCTTGGGATTAGCAAGCATCGCTTCGAGAGCTTTCAATCCCGAACCTGTGACGATGGGGATGTCATCGCCCGGAAAATCGTAAGAGCTCAAAAGTTCCCGAACTTCCAGTTCTACCAATTCCAACAGTTCAGCATCATCCACCATGTCTTCTTTGTTCAAGAAGACAACCAGGCTGGGAACGCCAACTTGCTTAGCTAGCAGGATGTGTTCGCGAGTTTGAGGCATGGGGCCGTCTGCTGCTGATACCACTAAGATGCCGCCGTCCATTTGAGCTGCACCGGTGATCATGTTTTTCACATAGTCAGCGTGTCCGGGGCAATCTACGTGGGCATAGTGCCGACTTGTGGTTTCGTATTCCACGTGAGCAGTATTAATCGTAATACCCCGTGCTTTTTCTTCTGGCGCAGCGTCGATGTCGGCGTAGTTCTTAGCCTTTGCTTGGCCTAGTGCAGAGAGAGTCATCGTAATCGCGGCGGTCAAAGTTGTTTTGCCGTGGTCAACGTGACCGATCGTGCCGATGTTTACGTGGGGTTTATTCCGTTCAAATTTTGCGCGTGCCATTCTTGATCTGTTCCTTGTTTCTTTTAGCGATTTTAGACTTGAGATTTTAGATTCTAGACTTTGGATTCAATCCAAAATCCAAAATCCAAAATCCAAAATCATTAGTTCCCTTTGTTCTTAGCGATAATGGCTTCAGCCACGTTTCGCGGCACTTCTTCGTAATGGCTGAATTCCATTGTGAAGATGCCTCGACCTTGGGTTTTCGAGCGGATGTCGGTAGCGTAACCAAACATTTCTGCTAGGGGAACCTTTACAGAAACTTTGGCAATTCCCTGATCCGTCTCTTGACCTTCGATCTGACCCCGACGCGAGTTGAGGTCTCCGATGACGTTCCCGATGTAATCTTCGGGAACTTCAACCTCTACTTTCATCATAGGCTCTAGCAGCACTGGCGACGCCTTCATCACGGCTTCTTTGATCGCCATTGAACCGGCGATCTTAAATGCCATTTCTGAGGAGTCTACGTCGTGGAAAGACCCGTCTACCATAGTAGCTTTGAGGTCAATCACGGGATATCCTGCTACAATACCTGATTCGCAGGCTTCTTTCATCCCTTGTTCTGCAGGGCCGATGTACTCTTTGGGTACAGTGCCACCAACAATTTTGGAGACAAATTCAAAGCCGCTTCCGACTTCGGTGGGTTCTAGTTCGATCACAACGTGACCGTACTGACCTTTACCGCCACTTTGGCGGATAAATTTACCTTCGGCGCGGACGGATTTGCGAATGGTTTCGCGGTAGGCTACTTGTGGCTGACCCACGTTGGCTTCTACTTTGAATTCCCGCAGCATCCTGTCTACCAGGATTTCCAGGTGCAGTTCGCCCATACCGGCGATGACTGTCTGATTGGTTTCTGGGTCAACGTTGACTCGGAAGGTGGGGTCTTCTTCCGAGAGTGACTGGAGGGCTTTGGAGAGCTTCTCCATGTCTTGTTTGGTTTTGGGTTCGACAGCCACCGATATGACTGGCTCTGGTATAAACAGAGATTCCAGAATCACTGGCGCTCCTTCTTCGCAGAGGGTGTCGCCGGTGAAGGTGTCTTTCAAACCCAAGGCTGCTCCCAAGTCTCCGGCGCGCAGTTCCTCAACTTCTATCCGATCGTCCGCTTTGAGTACAATTAGGCGAGAAACCCGCTCTTTTTTGTCTTTGGTGGAGTTCAGGACGTAGGTTCCTTTTTTGAGGATACCGGAGTAGACGCGAACAAAGGTCAGGCGGCCGTAGGGGTCAGCCATGATTTTGAATGCCAGAGCTGACAGCGGGGCGTTGTCGTCGGCAAACCGCTCTGCTGTGTCGCCGTTGGGCAGGAGTCCTTGTATTGGAGGAACTTCCAAGGGCGAGGGCAGATAGTCGATGACTGCATCCAACAACAACTGAACGCCTTTGTTTTTGAATGCCGAACCGCACAACATGGGGACGATCGTACCTTCGACAGTGCCGTGACGCAGGGCCAAGCGGATTTCGTCTTCCGTTAACTCTTCGCCTTCGAGGTATTTCTCGGTGAGGGCGTCGTTGGTTTCTGCTACCGACTCGATCAGCTTGGTGCGGTATTCTACGGCTAGATCCTTTACTTCATCGGGGATTTCTACTTCCTCGATGTCGGTTCCCGTGTCGTTGTTGTAGATATAGGCTTTCATGTGCACTAAGTCTACAATTCCCCGGAAGTTTTCTTCACTGCCGATCGGGATTTGGATGGGTACGGCGTTCGCTCTCATGCGATCGCGAATTTGGCCGTAGACTTTGTAGAAGTTTGCCCCCATCCGATCCATTTTGTTGACGAACACGATCCTCGGTACTTTGTACCTATCGGCTTGTCGCCAAACTGTTTCGGATTGTGGCTGCACTCCCCCTACCGAGCAGAACACTGCGATCACTCCGTCGAGCACTCGCATCGAGCGTTCGACTTCGATCGTGAAGTCTACGTGTCCCGGAGTGTCGATGATGTTGATTTTGTAATCTTTCCAACTGGTGGTGATAGCAGCGGCAGTAATCGTAATTCCCCGCTCCCGCTCTTGCTCCATCCAGTCGGTGACTGCTGTTCCCTCGTGCACTTCACCCATTTTGTGAACCATGCCTGAATAGAACAGAATTCTTTCAGTTGTTGTTGTTTTGCCCGCGTCTATGTGGGCTGCGATGCCGATGTTGCGAGTTTTTTCTAGCGGGACGGTACGTGCCACAGCTACCTCCTTAATCTTGTGTTGCTGTTATAATACTATTATACTACACAGTAACCCTATTTTGCACTCCCCAGTGACTTACAAAAGTCTCTGGAGCTTATTGTTACATTTTAATATTTTTTGCAAGATTTGTTTACAAAAATATTAAGGATGCGACATGGAGGATTCAGAGAGTGCATGAATTTTGAGTGCATGAATTTTGATTTTGAGAGTTTTGAGTTTGCTTCACCAATCGCAAGTGCGCCAAGAGAAGCAATCTCAACACTCAAAACTTACACTTTCCAATTTCTCACCCGATGCTTTTATACCGCACGATCGCGCTCTTCTCCATGCCCGTTGTTGCAGTTAGTAGCGGTAGTGAGCAAAAGCCTTGTTAGCTTCAGCCATGCGGTGAGTTTCTTCGCGCTTGCGAATAGCACTCCCTGTTTCGTTAGCTGCATCCATCAGTTCGTTGGCTAGCTTGGCTGCCATCGAGCGGCCGGTGCGGGCGCGGGCAAATCTGATCAGCCAGCGGAGGGCGAGTGTTGTACCGCGATCGGAACGCACTTCCATTGGCACTTGGTAGGTGGCGCCACCTACCCGGCGGGCTTTGACTTCGACCAGGGGTGTCGCGTTTTTGACTGCTTTTTCAAACAAGTCTAACGGTTCAGCCCCTGTGCGTTCTTGGATGGTTTTGAGGGCGTCGTAGACGATGCTGGAGGCAACGGATTTTTTGCCGTGCTGCATGATCCGTCTCACCATCATGCTTACCAACCGGCTGTTGTAGGTTGGATCTGGTGGAACTGGACGTTTTTGAATAACTGTGCGGCGAGACATAGTTCTATTTGGGATTTTTGATTTTGAATGATTGAGTTTGGGGTTTTGGGATCACATCTCGATTTATGACGATCTAGCGTGCAATTGAGCGGCGCGATCGGATTTATTTTTGCTTCCCAACCCCGACGATCGGGCGAGTTCCGTGTTATTTTTTCTCTTTAGGACGCTTGGCCCCGTATTTGGAACGACCCTGCTTGCGGTCTTTCACCCCAGCGGTGTCTAATGTACCCCGAATGATGTGGTATCTAACTCCGGGCAAATCTTTTACCCGACCGCCCCGGATCATTACTACCGAGTGTTCTTGCAAGTTGTGACCGATCCCAGGGATGTAGGCGGTGACTTCAAAACCAGAGGTCAGCCGTACCCGAGCCACCTTCCGCAGCGCCGAGTTGGGTTTTTTCGGGGTGGTCGTGTACACTCTGGTGCAAACTCCGCGGCGCTGGGGGCAACTCTTGAGAGCTGGCGATTTGGTTTTTTTCTGCGTTTGTTCCCGTGCTGAACGGATGAGTTGCTGAATAGTGGGCATGAGTTACGGCATTTCTAGCTTTTTGCTGAATATAGTGATTTGGCTGTATCCGCACTGAAAGTCCCTTCCCCTCTGGGGGGACGGGATGAATGAAAATAATTATGGGTAAGTGAGGATACCAGACTCTATATTGTACACGACGCGTGTTTCTTTGGCAAGAAATTTGCGCGACCCGCGCTCAAACTTCCTTCCTTGCTGCAAGTTGGGAGGGGGCGAGCGCAACGGGAGAATGGTATGTGACATCCTATAATTTAGGCGCAACTATGATGATTTTCACAGCCGTCAGCAAAATTTATGACGATCGCAATCTCGCTTTTTCGATCAAATTACCATTGTTTAGCAGAGGGGCATTAACTCTAGCCCGCGATCGCATCACAGTCTATAGCCGATCAACATCACATAAAGTTATCTAAAATTGCCGGATAATAAGAAATATACATTTAGTTGACGGCAAATGACAACCAAAGCTTATATTCCTGAATATAAAATTTCCGAACTTTACTTGAACATTTGGAAATCCGGTAAGATCGATCGGGATCAGTTCCAGCAAATTCAATACGCTATTAATTCTCACAGTTTAAAAAGTTCAGAGGATCGAAAAATTGTCAGCAGGCTGCTGTATGCAGTACGGCGGGGATGGGTGTCAGTGATAGACTGAGTTGCTTGGGAGTTTTGACTCAGCGCGCGAGATTGCCTAGTGAATCCCCGGGCGTAGCTGCGTCAATAAGTTTTGAGATTGCCACCCACTTGCCACCCAGAGAGCACAACGCACACGGGGTGCATGAGTTGTGATCTAAAATCTCATCCATAAAATTAGACGAATCCCCAATAGATGCACCGCTGTTAAAAGGAAATATTAAGGTAAAAGGATAGGGTATGTTTAATTCTACAGAACTGCTGATCGAGGCTTTCATCGAACAACTTCAGAACGGTTACAGCCGCACTTACGGAGGCTACAAATCAGACTATGCTGACATTATTGCCTGGGTGGGGGCAATGGCGTTAGAAAACATCGCCAACAGCGACGCTCTTTATCACAATGTAGAACACGCCATTTGCATTAGCTTAGTCGGTCAAGAAATCTTGCGGGGAAAACACATTCGCAAGGGCGGAGTTTCCTGCGAAGATTGGCTGCACTTCATCATTTCTTTGCTGTGCCAAGACATCGGATATGTCAAAGGAGTTTGCCGGCAAGACCAAGAATCAGAAGGGTTGTATGCTACGGGAAAAGATGGCATGAGAATTGCACTTGCTCCCGGTGCAACAGCGGCAAGCCTAGCTCCTTACCGAGTTGACAGAGCTAAATTGTTTATTGACGAGCGCTTCGGCAACCACAAGCTAATTAATGCTGAGATAATTAAGCAGAACATAGAACAGACTCGTTTCTCGGTGCTTGACGGCAACACTGACGAGGATGCAGATAATTATTCTAGTTTAGTGCGCGGTGCTGACTTGATAGGTCAGCTCAGCAACCCGCAATATTTGCAGAAAATTGGCGCGCTGTTTTACGAGTTGGAAGAAAGCGGTGCTACTAAAGTTTTGGGATATCGACATCCGGGCGACTTGCTGCAAAGCTACTCTAAGTTTTACTGGAGCGGCATTTATCCTCACATAAGTGAATCTCTCGGTTACTTGCAGTTGACGCAGGAAGGCAAACAGATTGTTGCTAGTTTGTACGCTAACATATTTCGGATGGAACACCAACGTTGCGATTCTTCTGAGGTTGCTTGATTGCAAAAGTGAATTCAGCAGTCAGCAGTCAGTTGTCATTGGTTATTTGTAGGTGCTAATAACTAACAGCTCATAACAATAAAAAAGCACCAATTACCAATTACCACCAATTCCATCTTACCTAAGTGTATTTCATCCAAATCAACTAATTTCCTCATCAATTTCTGCATGATATCTGGGACACAACCAATTGCTGGGTACCAAAGAAGGCCATCCCTCCCGCAGCGCTTCCAAACAAACAGCACGCACAGTTAATTGACAGTCAAGCAGTTCTACACCAGCTTTTTCAACTTGCTTTTTGCCAATTTTTAAAATTGATTCATCGCTAAATTCAAAGGTTTTGTGACACTGAATACAAACCAGGTGGTGGTGGTGGTGTAATTCCGGCAAATTCAGTTCGTAATGTTTGTGTCCTTCTGCTAATTCTAGTTCACGCAAAATTCCTATCCTTGCTAATAAATGCAGCGTTCTGTAGACAGTAGACAAGCCAATTCGTTCTCCTTGATTCTGCAAAGTTCTGTATAATTCTTCCGCACTTAAATGATGGCCTTGCCGCAGATTTTGAAAGACACTCAAAATAGTTTCTCGCTGGGGAGTCAGGCGGCAGCCTCTCTGGTTTAGTTCGACTTTGAGTGAGTTAGCGCTGTATAGATTCATGTCGGTAAAAAATCAAAAAATTGAAGGGAGATTTTGCTGGATTATCTGTTATTTGTTCGCGCTCTTGTTTAGATTGTCCAAAAGTGTATTTTCCTGGAAAATCAATCTAAGTTTAGACTCACTCTGCTAGCCACCTATCCCCCCTTGCTCAAGGTGGAACTGAAGCAGTGGTAGTCGGTATTTCAGCGTAATTTTTGTGAAGTTTAGAGCAATGTTGCCGATCGGCACTGGCAAAACAAGTCTTAGGTTCAAAGTCGGTGTAATCGATCGCATCTTCAGTACAAGCAACCCACGGCCACACTGTACATTTGAGGGGGTAGTCATGAATTTTGCCTCTCGCACCAACACCCAAGCCGAATATGGCTAGGTTTGGCAACAGGATTAAGCCTTGTTCGTACATGGGCAATTCTGGGTTAAAGCGAGAAAGCTCCAATAGGGTATAGGCTCCCGCCCAGAAGACGATGAGGCCGGCGTGGGCGACGCGGGTACTGAGCAAACGGCGGGAAAGGTTGATTAAGTGGGCGTTGCCGGCCCACCAGGGAAAAAATTCTCCTTCGGCTGGGAAGGATTTTTTTGCCATGCTTGTCACGGCGATTTACCTCTTGAGAAAGATGTCAGTGGAGTTTTAAGCGCTTGCAGGTTATTGATATAGATAATCAACAATTTTAGTAGTTTCGTCAAGGGGTATTTGATAAATTTTTTCACTAAATTGAGTTTAGATATGTAACTCAATAGCAAAAAACATCGTAAAATCAAGCATCTGACTGTTTTTGGCGCTTAATCAGAAGTGAGCTGGCCGTTAGCAATAATAGCAACTAAAGGAATAGTTCAGACTTTATTGATAAATAGTATTGTTAAGGAGTATTATTAAGGCTAGAGTATTGTTTAAGTAGCTATCTAATCCTCTCGGAAAAGACAAGGTGGAAAAAGAAATCCGGTACTTTCCTCTGGGCCAGCTTCTATAAAACTGGGGTGAGAGGGGGTGCGAGATTATTTCTCCTCCAGAGAGTTAATGCCTACTTGTTGACATATTGATCTCAAACTCCAAACAACAAAGCCTGAGAGCATTTGCTCTCAGGCTTTTCTAGCGGGATTTTTCACTGCTTGTTGCATCTGGCGCGCTAGCTCAAGCAGAAGATTTGGTTTCTTCAGCTACTTGCTCGTTGTTGGGTAACTCCAGGCAATAACCAGCCCCATATACGGTTTTGATGTACCGAGGATGTCGGGGATCTGGTTCCATCTTGGTTCTCAGGTGTCTGATGTGTACACGAATAGTTTCTATGTCGTCGTCGGGGTCGTAACCCCACACTTCTTTGAGAATTTCGCTGGGAGAGACTGTCTGACCGTGGCGCTGAAGCAAGCAGTGCAGCAACTCAAACTCTAGGTGGGTCAGTTTGACTGTCTGAACGTACCAAACAGCTTCAAACCTTTCGGGGACAAGGGTCAGCGGGCCGTAATTCAGGATCTCTGAGTGTTTGGCAGCTTGGGGGATGCGGTCTGTACGCCTCAGCAAGGCTCGCACTCGCGCCAGCATTTCTTCTAATTCAAAGGGTTTGGTCAGGTAGTCGTCGGCGCCGGAGTTGAAGCCTTCTACTTTGTCTTGAGTTTGACTTAAGGCTGTCAACATCAAGACGGGAATGTCTGAGGTGCGATCGTCACGCCGCAAACGCTGACATACGGTGAATCCGTCTACTCTAGGCAGCATGAGGTCTAGCATGATCAGGTCGGGGAGCAGTTGTATGGCTAGTGCCTGACCTTTGATGCCGTCTTCTGCCTGGGTGACTTCGTAGCCAGCCATTTCTAGGTTGACTGCTACGAGTTCGGCGATCGCCGCGTCATCATCAATAACAAGTATCCGGGGCATCATTATTTATCTCACCGCTAACCGAATGGCAGATCCTACAGCCTTCTGGGGGTTCCAGGTAACTTTAACGAACAATTTTTTAATTTTAAGCTTCATTAAGGATTATAAGGTTGATTAAGAACTTTCGGGGCTCTGTAAATATTCTTGTACTAATTATAAGCCCTAAGAGCGCTTATCAGAAAAATGTTGGGCAAAAATCTTGCTGGGGGCAGATTTTTGGTCGGTAAGAACCGCCTTAACTTTTGCAGGGTGCGCCTGGGTCTTCACAGGATCGCCCTAACGGTAGTCCGCGTTTTGCATAACCCTGTTAACCGTTAACTGTAATATTGTTAACTTAGTTAATTTTGCTTAAAAAGTTTTTGTGTTTTTTGAGGGGGTAGGGCTTGCTTTTTTGGGGTATTGACGGTATTGTTAAATAATACTAATATAAGTATTTCTAAAATTAACAAAAACTATTGCCATTATTAAATAATGACATATAAAAGTCAAATAATCAATCCCGCAACCTGACAATTTTTGGTCAATTTTTTGCCTGTGGGGCTAATTTTTTTCTCGCCCTGGAATCAGCAAAACAACCGATAACAAATGCTTGCATACCTACTGAGGGCGAGTTTCCGATCGAGCTGGTTGAGTATTTTTGTTGGGAACAGTCGCCTTAGAGCCTAATTTTTGGAAATAAAGACCGCCGATGGTGGCTAAGAATATTGTGTAAGCGGCTGCTTGGATGAGATAAAGTCGATCTCTGTATCCAAAGAGTGCTTTGAGAATCACTCCGGGAAATTGCCGATCGGGCAAAATTTCCGCTGCATTCCACACCATAGGCCCTAAAATACAAGAGTGGAGTGGTGCGAGGCGATCGTAATAAAAACAAATCGCTGCATACTTGCTATTCATCTGTGACAAAATCCCAGCGGCTTGGTCAAAATGTTTGAGTGCAGATACTGCCAAACCTGCTACGATTAACAGCAACAAAATCCCCATAAACTTGAAAAACAGGCGGATATCAATTTTGACACCCCACTTGAACAGTAGCGCGCCAATGATTGCCGCCCCAGTCAAACCGCCCAAAGCACCTAAAGCAGGAGTTAAACCTTGTTGAAATTGAGCGCTGACAAATATAACTGTTTCAAAACCTTCGCGCAGTACCGCAATAAAAATTAAGCCAAATACGCCCCAGCCGACATTCCTATTTTCTGTCAAAGCTGCTGTAACTGCTCCTTCAACTTCGGCTTTGAGAAAGCGCGCTTGCTGAGTCATCCAAATTAGCATCCAGCTTAGCATTGCGATCGCCACAATGCCCAATACGCCCTCTAATAGCTGTTTAATTACTGGTGCGTAAGGCTGCTCTGATGTTGATAGTGCTGCTAGCAATCCATTGAATAGAACACCCACAAAACCGCTAGCAGCAATGCCGGCTGCGACACCTGCATAAACCCAAGAATTGAGGTGACTTTGCTCGGCTTTTTTGAGGCAAGCTAGTACAATTCCGACGACTAAGGCGGCTTCTACGCCTTCGCGCAGGGTAATTACAAAAGTGGGTATGGCTTCACTAAAATTCATTTTTTATAATCAGGGGGCATGGGCATGGGCGTTGGTCATTGGTGATTGGAAATAACCAATAACCAATAACCAATAACCAATAACAATTAACTAATGATTAAATCAACTATAATCCCGCAGCATTTTTTTCAATTCTACTTGGTGCAATTCTTCTTGCCCAATCAGATTGCGGGCATATTCTTCCAAATAAACGCTGGAGTCTGTCACAACTTCAAGTAAAGACTTATACTTTTTGAGCGCTTTTTTCTCGTGATTTAAACTTTCTTCTAACAAGTCTTTCACCGAGTGTTTGTAGGTTTCTTCGATGGGAGCAATTTTCTGACTAGGATGCCCCTCTAAACCAGTGAGAATTTCTCCTGCTTGTTGGGCGTGGAGTAGAGATTCCGTTGCTTGTGCTTTAAAAAACTGCACGATGGGAATCCGGTTTGGCCCTGTCACCATTAGTGAATAGTGGGTATAGCGCACGACACCTGCAAGTTCCCATTCCATGATGGTGCATAGCAGTTCCTGGGTTTTTTTCTCGTCAAGTTCTTTCATTTGTTGTTTTAGAGGTAGAATGCCTTAGAGGGCGCTGTTTATAATATCACATTTAAGTTAAAAATGAAAAGTAAGGTGCTGATGGCGCACCTTACCGGATATAGATGTTGTATGTGAGTTAGGGGTTAACTTCTAAGGTTCCAGTAGGAGCAAACACTACAGTAAATTTAGCGACTGGTGCTGCATTGTTGCTGCTAGTTTCGGGAGATTTTAGGAGATTTGGCAAAGGAGTTTCTTTGGTGTAATCCTTGGCTGGTTGATTGAGGGGCTGGAAATTGCCGTAGCTTGCGGGGCGGAACGCCATCGCCCCATCTTGACTTGTACTGACTCGATAGACTAGATTTTGATGGAACGTAGGGCTAGTTTGCCAACTTCGATCGATGCGATCGTACAGTTTCAGAGTTAACTCATCTAGTTTTACGCCAGCCGTAATTTCTGGTGTCTGATTTGTTCCATCCACCGCCTGAACTTCCTGCTGGCCTGGTGATACAGGTACAGCTTGGACAGTCTTATCTGTAGGGCTACTCGCAATAGCTGTTTCAGTAGACGTATTAGTGAAACGTACAACGTCTGGAGACTTGTCAGGCAAATTTTTGGGGTTGTCAACAGCTAAACTGGAATTATTTGCAGCCGGAAGCGCACTGTTACTCGCAATAACTGGTTAGGGCACTCCCTTCGCAACAGCATTAGCGGGATTTGGCTCCTCGATTGTCAAAGACTTGACGTGAAAACTGCGAAACTTTTCTTTGTGGCTAACGCGCGGGAGCATCTCACTTTTGCAGCCAAGCTAAAATTGGAGTTTTGATGCAGCAGTTTTGATGCAGGAGGCAGGAGGGAAGAGGAAGAAGGAAGGAGCCAGAAGAAGTGTTTTTATCAATATGAGATGCTCCCTAACGCGCCACATTGCGATGGGAAAAGTCAATCGATTTTAGATTTTAGATTTTAGATTAAAGCATTGACCCCAAGGATAAATTCGGGGGGCAAGTTTCATCGGATACAGGTTTTTTATTTCTTCACGGATGAATCCGGGGGCTTGTATCCTGGATGCTTTCGGTCAAAAATTTAATGTAAGTTATTCTCAAGAGTGGGAATAAAACCAATTAGGGATTTTCTGTTTTTTCTTTATATTTTTTTGAAATTCTTGCTTGAGCTTGATGGTAAATACATTTGGCAGTTGAATCTATAAACAAACATTGATAATTCTTATCAAAAAGCTTGAATGTGGGGAGGTCGGTAAAATATCAGAATAATTCTTCAGGATTATTTAATGTTACATTTCTCATCCTCAAAACTCTGGCTGTGAAGCCCGAATCTATATCGAGTAAGCGATCGCCCGCCGCAAATCCCCCGATCGCTCGATCGCAGAAATACCCCCACAGGGGATAGTAAATTTTTGTAAAAAATAGTTGACTAAAGGGCTGGAAGTTCTCTTGTTTGGGATACATCAATGCACATACCTGATGGTTTTCTTTCACCGCCAGTAGCCATTGCCACCGGCATAGCAAGCGCAGCAGTAATTGCAGTTGCCCTAAATCGAACCCGCGCGAGTCTTGGACTCCGACAAGCCCCAATCATGGGCTTAACTACAGCTTTCGTGTTTGCAGCCCAGATGATCAACTTTCCCGTAGCGGGCGGCACCAGCGGCCACTTGTTGGGAGGAGCGCTCGCATCCGTCGTTTTGGGGAACCCTTGGGCGGCAACTTTAGCGATGAGCACAGTTTTTATAATTCAGAGCGTCTTGTTTGCCGACGGGGGCATCACCGCCTTGGGAGCCAATATTTTTAACATGGGGCTAGTTGGCATTTGGGTGGGCTGGTGGCTGTTGCAGCCATTGCAGCAACTCTTGGGAGGTTCCAGAAATCGTTTGCCCCTAGCCGCAGGCATCGCCGCCGGCCTCAGCGTCGTGGCTGCTTCGATTAGTGTGGCGATCCAATTGGCAATTTCTGGAACAGTAGGGCTCAATATCGCATTGCCAGCAATGGTAGGCGTACATATTTTAATTGGGATTGGCGAAGGGGTAATTACAGGCGGCGTTTTAACTTATCTCGTCAAAGTGCGGCCGGATTTACTGCCGGGACAACAGCCACAATTGCAGAAATGGGTAGTGCCAGTAATCGGAGTTTTATTAATTTCCGGGGTGCTTTCACTGTTTGCTTCAAGTTGGCCTGACGGGTTAGAAGCGGTAGCCGAAAAATACGGCTTTAAAGATAAAGAAGCTGTGGCGATCGAAAATCCCACTCCTTTAGCAGATTACACAGTTAAAGGATTAGAAGAACAGCCTATTGGTACTAGCATTGCTGGACTTTTAGGGTCTGCCTTTAGCTTCGGCGCGGCTTTTGGGATTGCTCAGTTGGTGGTAAAACCTAAAGATGTCTAAACTCTCCATACCTTTTCGATTGCGAGTGTCTCTCACAATTGTGATTGGCATGGGTTTTCTGAAGACAGGCGCTTGGCTGTGGCTGGGAATTTATGGGGCGATCGCACTTTTGTGGTCATTTCGGCTCAGGGCTCCGGTACGAACCCTAGCGCAACTGTTGGGAGCAGAATTGGTTTTTCTCTCCTTATTAGTGCTGCCCCAAGGTTGGGAACGCGCCAGTTTTCTCTTGCTGCGTTCCCTAATTTGCCTGCTAATTATGAACAGCTTTCTGCTAACTTTGCCACCCCACAGTTTCGGAATCGCCCTCAAAGGATTACCCCTACCAGCAGGTTTGCAAGAGATTGTACTTTTAACAGGACAATACTTAGAAATCCTGCTGGCAGAAGTCAACCGCATGAAAATATCTGCCCAACTCCGGGGCTTGTCAGGTACGGGAGGATGGCTGCGTTACGCCAGTGCTTCCATGATCGGAGCGCTTTATTTGCGAAGTCTCGATCGGGCAGAAAGAGTACACGCAGCCATGCTAATTCGCGGCTATAAAGGAAGTTTGCCCTCCGACTCAAAATCCACACCAAAAGAGCGACTCTGGCTGACAATAACAATTGTAATAGCAGCCGGATTAACAATAGCTTCTTACGGTTATTCGTAATTGGGCATTGGGCATTTAACTGGTTCCCCGGCTCTGCCTGGGAATCGATCTCCAGAGGCTCTGCCTCGCTTCTTGCGGAGGAAAATTGGAGGCAGAGCCGACCGATCTGCGTTCCCAGGCAGAGCCTGGTAACGAGTTGAAATTATTCAATCTAAAATCTAACATCTAAAATCGGATGACTAATCTCAAATCCGTGCCAACAATAGAAGTAGAAAATTTAGTATTTGGCTATCACGATCAAAAGCCAATATTGAGGGAAATTTCTTTTACTTTGCAACCGGGAGAAAGAGTTGCTCTACTCGGTCTGACAGGTGCTGGTAAAAGCACTTTGCTCGAAAACTTGATCGGATTAAAAATACCTCAATCGGGCGAGATTAGAGTGCAGGGAAAAAAGCTGGAACCGGCGACTTTATCCCAGGCGCGCAGGCAGATTGGATTTTGCTTTCAAGATGCTAACGACCAGCTATTTATGCCGACTATTTTAGAGGATGTCATGTTCGGGCCGCGCAATTACGGAGTGCCGCCGGGAGTTGCGCGCGATCGAGCTTTATCGCTATTAGACGAATTTGGTTTAGTAGAATTCGCCAACCGTTCGGCCCACGAACTTTCGGGAGGTCAAAGAAGATTAGCAGCCTTGGCAGCAATTTTAGCATTAGAGCCGGCAATTTTAATCTTAGATGAGCCGACCAACGGACTCGATCCCTCGTGGCGGCGTCACTTGGCTAAGGTTTTGTCCCAATTGCCGATCGAGGTAATTTTGATCGCTTCTCATAATTTGAATTGGGTCGGGAAAACGACTCAAAGGGCTTTAATTTTGGCGGATGGTGAGATTAAAGTTGACAGAAAAACTAAAGATTTGCTGGAAGATAAATCAACTCTCGAATATTACAATTTGCCGCCAGATTGGTAATTAGCCATTGGTCATTAGTCATTACATAAAGCAGTCATTCATAACTCACCACAAGCGATTGCTTTACTTTGGCTCACTATGGTAACGTTTGGGTTGGAATTACAGGCAATATATATCTGTAATTACAGCTCGAATTTGCCGACGGCTTCATTGTACAGATGAATAGCTAAATCTCGCAAAATTTGTTCATTTTGAAACTCACTTCCTAACTTTTGTTTCGCCATTTGAACACACATTTTCATCAACTCTGATGAACTTTCGATGTGAAGTGCGATCGCCCTTTGCTTTTGTTCAAAGCCGATCTCGATTTCCGCAAGCCTTTTGACCGATTGACAATTCGCCGATTGCTCTAAATTTGCCGCCATTTTTTGCTGTTTTCTCTTTTGGATTTCCTCGGAAAAACCCGCAGCAATGAGTCCCGCAGGTAACGCAAAAATTCCGATTCCCAAAAATGCTAATATTGCTCCTAAAAACTTCCCTAAAGGAGTGATTGGATAAATATCACCGTAACCGACAGTAGTTAATGTCACAACTCCCCACCACATTGCATCGGGGATGCTCGCAAAAGTTTCTGGATGCGCCTCGTTTTCAACAAAATACATGATGCTAGAGGCAAATATTAACAGAATAAAAACGGCAAAGGCAGTGGCAATCAACTCCTCTTTTTTAGCGTACAATACTGTTCCCATAGTTCGGACTGACTCTGAATAGCGGCTCATTTTTAGCAGTCGCAACAAGCGCAAAACACGAATCAAATTAACGAAGTTTAAACTAGGAAATAACAGCAAGAAGTAAAAAGGTAAGATGGAAATTAAATCTATCAAGCTTAGCGGTGTAAGAGCATATCTCAATCTTCCCCAAAGCGGGTGGCTGTATTTGTGATCGACTGTAGACACCCACAGCCTTAAAATATATTCTATTGTAAATACTAAGGAGGAAACAATTTCGATGTTTGCCAAAAGCGATGTGTGTTCTGGCGACAAGGTGGGCGAAGTAGAAGCAATAAAAGCTGCGACGTTGATCAGAATTAAACAAGTTATGACAACATCATCCGCTAAACTGTATAAATTGCTTGATTCTGAGGTTTCTAAAATTTCATAAATTATAGTTTTGATTTTTTTACGCATCTGAGTTGATCCTAAGATTTTAGCAATTAACGCTCGCGCTTGACTACAGTATAAGCAATTAAATTCAAAAAATTAAGCAGGAGTTGCCCTAAAGCTAAAAAAATGGTTTCTTCAGAGAGGCTATTGTTACGAAATTCAATATTTCTCATGGAAAGTGGGTTGTTTGGGGCAACGGCGTTCTAGTAAACTTTAGAGTTGATCGGGAAAGAATTTCCCACTATTACTGGGTTTGCAGGCAAAAATCATGAAGGTAGCCGTATTCAGCACCAAATCCTACGATCGCACATTTCTGGAAGCAGCGAATGTCGGCGGCAAACACGATTTAGTTTTTTTTGAACCGCGTCTGAACCTGGAAACCAGCGTTTTGGCTGCTGGATTTCCGGCAGTCTGCGCGTTCGTGAACGACTCCTTGGACGCGAAAACGCTGCTCAGCATTGCCGAAAAAGGAGTCCGCTTGCTGGCCCTGAGATCGGCCGGATTCAATCACGTCGATTTAGCAGCAGCGAGGGATTTAGATCTAACCCTGCTGCGAGTTCCGGCTTATTCTCCCTACGCAGTGGCAGAACACGCAGTCGCTCTGATTTTGTCCCTCAACCGCCGAATCCATCGGGCCTACAACCGCGTCCGCGAAGGCAATTTCGCCCTAGACGGCTTGTTGGGTTTTGATCTCCACGGCAAAACGGTGGGAATCGTCGGAACAGGCAGAATTGGCGCAATTACTGCCCAAATTCTGCACGGATTCGGGTGTCGCCTGCTGGGATACGATGTTTACCAAAACCCAGATTGCCTCGCCCTAGGCATGGAATACGTCGCACTCCCGGAACTGTTCGCCGCCTCTGATATTGTCAGCCTCCACTGTCCGCTGATACCGGAAACTTACCATTTAATCGGTGCAGAGGCGATCGAGCAAATGAAACCGGGAATGATGCTGATTAATACCAGCCGCGGTCAGTTGATTGACACTAAAGCTGTCACCAAAGCACTGAAGTCTGGTATAATTGGCTACCTCGGCTTAGATGTTTACGAACAAGAGACGGATCTGTTTTTTGAGGATTTGTCAAATCACGTTATTCAAGACGACGTTTTTCAGCGTTTGCTGACTTTTCCAAACGTCCTGATTACCGGACACCAAGCTTTTTTCACCGAGGAAGCTTTGAAAAATATCGCCGAAACCACGATCGGCAATATCACCGACTTTGAACAAGGACGCCCTTGCCCGAATCAAATCGACCTCGCTCAAGTGAAAAAATGAGTCAAAAGACCGATTTGGCAGCGAAGGCAATTGTTTAAAATCAAGTCATATCGTTATTTTTGCTTGCAATTTGTGAAACTCTGCCTTAGTCTCATCAATTAGTCCCTGCAGCGCGGATGCTGTGCTAATTGCCGGAGAATTATACTGGCAGCAACTCACAGCCTGCAATTTTACCTGACAACGGAGGAAGTATTCAATGACACAAGCTAACTTTTCGGACGAGACACAAACAATCACTGAAGTCGTGACAGTAGATCTGGTGGAGGACAAACCGGGGGTCATGACTACAGTGACCACCACAGAAACAACGGCCGGCCAGTTCCAAGATATTAAAGACCAAGTTATTACAATTTTGTCGGAACTTCCAGCCTATCTCTCTAATTTTTTTGCTGACTACCAAAAGCCCCTCATCACAGTTGGTTTAATCTTGGCAGGCGGTATTAGTATTAAGGTAATGCTGGGAGTTTTAGGTGCTCTTAATGATGTCCCTTTGGTAGCTCCCGTTTTTGAGTTGATTGGCATGGGATATACGGGTTGGTTTGTTTACCGCTATCTGCTCAAGGCTTCTGATCGCCAAGAGTTGTTAACGGAAATTGATTCTTTAAAAGAACAAGTTGTAGGTAAAGATTCTTAGAGGAAGTCATTAGTCATTGGTCATTGGTCATTAGTTAATGGTTATTTGTTATTTGTGAGGCTATAGCAATAACCGATAACAAGTAACCAGCAACCAATGCCCAATGCCCAATGCCCAATGCCCAATGCCCAATGCCCAATGCCCAATCTCAATTTGGATGGCAAACTTGTTGTAAAGTGGCGGTAAAGTCGGGGTAGGAAATGGCAGCAGCTTCGGCCCGGTGAATGTTAGTAATACCTGTGGCGTTGAGCGCTGCGATCGCCAAACTCATCGCTATTCTGTGGTCGGTGTAGCTGTCAACATCCGCGCCGGTCAAAGGAGTTCCCCCGGTAATTTCTAAACCGTCGGGTAACTCGGAAATTTGGGCTCCCATGCGGTTGAGTTCTGCAGCAGTCACGGCCAGCCGATCGCTCTCTTTGACTCGCAACTCGGCCGCATCTCGAATTATTGTAGTACCGGACGCAAAGATCGCTGCTACTGCCAAAATCGGGATTTCGTCAATCAGTCGGGGAATTAAGTCGCCCGCAATGGTGCATCCCCGCAATTGGCCGGAACTGCGAACCAAAATATCCGCTACCGGTTCCCCAGCCGCCTCTCGCTGATTTTGCAGTTCAATGTGGGCCCCCATCATTTCCAAAGCTTCCAAAATGCCTGTACGAGTTGGGTTGACGCCGACATTTTCGACTACGAGCTCGGAACCGGGGACGATCGCCCCAGCAACTAGCCAAAATGCCGCCGAACTAATATCCCCCGGTACAATCACATTCTGTCCTTGCAGTTGTGTCGGCCCAGTGACTGTCACGCTACAAGTTTCTGGATCGACGCTCAATTGGGCTCCAAATGCTCGCAGCATCCGCTCGCTGTGATCCCGCGACAGAGCGGGTTCTGTGACTGTAGTTTCTCCGCTGGCCATCAAACCGGCGAGCAAAATGCAAGATTTAACTTGAGCCGAGGCGATCGGAGAATGGTAGTGAATTGGTTGTAACTGCTGTCCCAGTATCCCTAAAGGAGCCAAAGAATTGCTTTTTCGGCCCCAAATTTGCGCTCCCATAAGTTGCAGCGGTTTAATGACGCGCGACATGGGGCGCGATCGCAAAGAACTGTCACCCGTTACCGCATAAAAACGCCCCGGATGAGAGGCTAAAATTCCCAACATCAACCGCATCGTCGTGCCGGAATTACCCGCGTCCAAGACTTCCACAGGCTCCTCTAACTCGCCAATTCCGACGCCCCGGACTGTCACCCGTTCCGCGTTGAGTTCAGAAACTTTGGCTCCCAGGAGCGAGAAACATTTAGCCGTGCTGCGGGGGTCTTCCCCTAGGAGTAGTCCCTCAATAGTAGTTTCACCTTGGGCGATCGCGCCCAACATCAAAGCTCGGTGAGAAATCGACTTATCGCCCGGAACTCGAATCCTCCCCACCAGCGACAAGCCCGAGGCCGGTTTTTGAATGCTTAAAGTTTGGCTTTTGTCAAGAAGCGTAGTAGTTATAATGTCAGCTTGCATTGAGATAAACTAGGATTGGATGGCGTTAGCTATCCTACCTTTTTCTCAGTCCTAAGTCAGTTGTCTTTTGTACGGCCTGCGGGTTTTTTCCCAATGTGTCCGGTTAACTTAAAGGCTGATTAAACTCGCCCGGAGACTCCGCTGTCACTTATCGGCGACACGGGAGTGCGGACGCAACGGCACGGATTTCACATTAATTTCAGAAATATTATCCGTGTATCTGCTTAGATTTCATGTCCTGCTCTCAGTTATCGACCAGATGATTGAATTGTGACTAAACAATTTTAGATTTTAGATGGCGAGTTGTAGATTTTTCATTTTTTTAAGCAAAAGCTCCGGAATTTGGAACCCAGCCAATCTAAAGTCTAAAATCTCAAATCTCAAATCGCCCGATCCACAACAACTCCTAAACTTTTATTTATGCTGACCCATCACCGCAAGCCTGTAAGTTTATCGCTGGTATCCACAGATTTACCATTGTGGTCAGTTGTTGAAACCGCTGGTACGCTTTATCAAAAAGACCGCGATCGCTTTCACTTGTTGTTGCACGAACCAGCAATAATCGATCGCCAATTTTCCGACGGCTCCGACGAATCTGGCGAGCAAGTTACAATCTTGCCCCCAACTACAAAACCCCGGTTGCTCTGGCTAGAAGTTTCGCCCTATCGAGTCATTATGACGATGCAAGGAAACGGCAAATACAGTTACCGCCACTGCTGGGAACGAGGAATGTACGGCCTGAGCCGTTATTGGCTTCAGGGCGAATCGCTGGCGACTCCCGAACAGTTGCGACTCCGCAACTTCACCCGCAACTTGACGCTGACAGGAAAGCCGGAACCCGAGCACTTGCGGTTAGAATATGAGTTGTGGTCGGAGAAAGTACAACTCGGTCGCTATATTTTGAATCTAGAAATTCATCACTAAATTGGGTAATTGCACAGGGTTAGATAGTAGGTGAAGGCGACGCATTCCTCAAATTCATTCACCCCCCGTGGGTTGTTGGGGTTCGCGTGGCCATCTCAAAACTCAAAACTCTTAGCCTTTAGCGATCGCCCTTACAATAATTAATCAGTTTGCTAGTCAAAGCGTCTTGATTTGCGGCTGCTTGATTCGCCTGTTGGCCGGCTCTAATAATATCTGCTTGAGCTGTTTGGATTTGCTCTCGACCTTCTATACTTGTAGAAGCGAGATTTCCAGCCTGAAGACTTTTGCTTATGTCCCCGAGTGCTTGACTAATTTCCTGGAAAGATTTAACCGATGGCTCCTGAATTTCTTTGAGGGTGGGATCTGTTATTCGCAGATCCTCAAGTTCATTCGCTATCAGGTTCAAATTTTTAGCTAAATTGTCGGTCGTTGCAGCATCGTTGCTGTCTTTATCAACATCAATGAGAGCGTTGCCTTTGTTGACAATTTCAGTAAATTTAGTACACTGGACAGCTCGGCTATCGCTGCAACTAATCGTCAGCGTACAGCAAGCAACAACTATCAGCAGGATGGCAATCTGTTTGCGAAAAAAGTACATGAACCCTCGGTTGCAAAAAAAGTAGATTCTGGGATTTTGTCGTAGAGTGCGTCACTCGATTTTCGATTTTCGATTTTCGATTTACTTGCGACATTGAATCAAAGGAGCTGGAACTTTGGTCTAAAATTAGGGATTGTCCACAAGGCGAGTGTACGCGGCACAGTATCCGTTTTTGGGTGTGTCAGCGGGCCGATCGATATATCGACTGTCGAAAAACTTTTGCGGCATTCAAACACGCTCTACTAAGCTAAACTACGTACCTGTTTAGGAACTATGGTCAAAAACAGCAATAACCTAAAGAAGGGAAGCATTTGGGGATATCTTACCCTGCTTTTGCCTATTTCCTTGACGGCGGTTGCCAGTTTCGAGTCGGGAACGATGTTTTGGGCGATCGCCACCACAGCGGGCATTGCTTGGGCTTACAAGCTCTACCAGCAGCAGCAAAAACATAAACTCGCTCATTTAGACTCGGTTTTCTATAAGTTGATCAAGGAAAATCAAGGGCGAGTTACGGCTTTGGATTTGGCGATGAATGCGAAACTGCCGGGAGAAAAGGTTCAAGAGTATCTCGACGAACGAGCCTCTGAGTTTGCAGCAGATTTTGAGGTGACGGAACAAGGCGGAATTTTGTATTATTTTCAAATAGCTCCACCTGTCAATCAAAGCGAAACAGCTAATGCGGTAATAGCTGTTCAAGAGCCTCCCACAAACCGAGAAAAAGCACAAGATAAAAAACCAAATTTATTCCCCATTGCTCAAACCCAGACTCCTCAAAAGCCCAAAATCTCTTTTACCCAGACGGAACTCTCGCGCAGGTTCAAAGTTCACGCAACTACGATCGGCAAGTGGAAACTTAAGCCGGAGTTTGCTCAGTGGAGCCGCGAAAAAGACCCGGAGGATCTCGCCTGGGAATATTCTACAGAAAAAAAGCGATTTTATCCCAAAGATTGAGTTCCTCTGGTATTTGCCAAAACATCTCAAGAAACCCGGTTTATACGACGCTCTGCGGTTACTAACGAAGAATTTGGGAAGAAACCGGGTTTCTAAGACTTGAGCGCGTCCAGGACTAATTTTACTGCGGTTGATCGAAAGCATCCAGGATACAAGCCCCCGGATTCATTCCTTCGCAGACTCAGGACCCAGAAATAAAAAACCTGTATCCGATAAAGGAAACCCCGAATTTATCCGTGGGGTCAATGCTTCAATTCTTTAATCTAAAATCTAAAATCTAAAATCTAAAATCGATTGACCGATCGACCTCTTTAGGTTATTTTAAGTAAAATCGTGTTTTGCTGAGTCTGCCAAATAAAAATCGGTAAATTCGATCGTCCTATCAATTACTTTTTTTTCCTATGTCCAAAACAACCTTGCGAGTAGTCGCCCGCCTCGTTGCGTTTCCCGACAAAGTAGCAGAACTTAAATCTCTGCTGCTGAGCATTATGGAACCCACTCGCAAAGAAAAAGGCTGCATCAAATACGAACTCCTGCAAAATCAAGCCGATCCCACAGATTTTACGTTTGTTGAAGAGTGGGAAAGTGCAGATTTGCTCGAACTACATCTCGGTTCAACTCACATTCAAGACGCCGTGCAGAAATTAGACGGTTTGGCCGTTGGGCCTCCAGATATCCGCCGCTATGAATTGCTAGCTTAATCGGGTTTTTATCGCAATTTTATTAAGGTTTTTGAATTAGCTTCGACCCCCCTAGCCCCCCTTAGTAAGGGGGGGACAAGAGTGAAAGTTAAAATTGTAGTAACTTCGGAAAATTTTATGACATTAGCAACAATAAAACAGTTATTTATTTATCCCATTAAAGGACTGACTCCCCAAGCAATGTCGGAGTTTGCTTTAACAGCCGGACACGGAATTAAGGGCGATCGAGCTTTTGCCTTAATGTTTGCAGATAATCTGGAAGCTGCAAAGATGCCCGCCCAAAATGTCCCTTGGATGAGCAAAAAAAATTTTGCTGTCCAAAACGATTGGCCTTTGTTAGCAGCTTTGGAATGTGATTATCAACCAGAAACGGCCGTTTTAACAGTCAAGCGTCAAGGAGTTGAAGTGTTATCTGCAGAAACCAACACAGCAGCGGGGCGCGATCGCATCGGCAGTTTTTTCACAGAATATTTGGCGGCAATTGAACCCACAAAAGAAGCGAGACACCCGCAGTTTGCACCTTTGCAGTTAGTGGGCGACACCAGCGGCGAAACTCGTTATCCCGATCGAGAACCAGTACACATTTCTTTGCTCAGTCAAGCCACATTAGACCAATTAACAGAAATTGCTGTTCAAAACATTGACGTGGGCCGATTTCGCCCGAACATTGTGCTAGAAGGTATGGCAGCTTGGTCAGAATTTGAGTTGATCGGAAAACAGTTTCAATTAGGCACGGCGCGCATAGAAGTTACAGCACGAATCGGTCGCTGTGTCAATATAGAAGTGAATCCAGAAACAGGCGATCGGGATATTTCTCTACTCAGTTTACTGCAACAGGAATTCGGTCACGCACAAACTGGAGTTTTAGCCAAAATTATCAACAGCGGCACAGTTAAAATCGGCGATGTTTTGCATCCCTAAAATAATCAGTTGATGCGTTGTTATATATCCGAAGCCTTTAGAGGCGTGCCCGAGTCCACAATCCGAACCAACAGCAGACAATATTAACACAAAACCCGCCCCAACCCAGCGACTCATCCTGCTTCCGGCACTCTCACCTTATTACCAATCAAGTTCAGAAAACTCGTTCCAAAATGTTGAACCTCCAAAAAATTAGCATAAGTAGGAGTTGACTTGTAAACTCTAAAAGTCCGCATAATTCCTAAAGTCGCGGCACTTTCCAGCGGGCCGATAAAGCTAGTATCCCTGTCCAAAAAATGAGACTGCTTAGCCCAGTGTGCCATCTGTTCCGCATTCAAAAAATAGCAGCCGGAATGAGGATTCAACGCCCGCTCAAAAGCGATTGTTTGTTCCATGATTTTTCCCATTAACTGCCGCTGCTCCTCTACATTTTGAAACGGAGAAGTCGCTGAGTCTGCTAAATCACCATCAACATATGCTTTGAAAACCGCGCCTTTAGGCGCTATTTCATAGCGATTAGGTTGCAGCAAATTCCCATTTCCTCCGTGATGCGTAAACCACTTTAATTTACTAAAAAACCACGGATCATGCAGCACTAAATCATCTTCCAAATAACAGAAATAATCGTATTTGTTAAGACACGCTCGCAAAACTGCTTGACATTCAAACCCCAACAGCAGCGGTTCGCATTTTGTAGCATGGTGCATAAAACATCTGGGCTGCACGGGCAGTTGAGGCAACAGATGATAACCTTGAGTAGTGCAAACAACAATGTCAATTTCGTGCTGTTGAGATTGATTTGCTGGGATAGTTGCACATTCGCTAATGTCAATCATGGACTGAGATTTGCCGTACAAAGCTTGCAGCGATGTCACGCAAGCGGTTAAAGCATTTAGTCGTGGTTGCGGATCATTTCGCTGGGAAGCGTGTTTCCCGTCGCCGCTGGGATTGTAAAAGTGAGCAATAGTGAATAGAATTCGCATTGGTGTGGAGTAACAATTAGAAATTAAACAATAAAACAGAACGATCGCACAAGAACCCTATAAATCTTACCGCACTTAGTCACCAAATAACTCCGGCAGGCGATCGCGCAACTCAGCATTTAAACGTGGCAATTCGTCCCGCATCTGTAAGTACCAATCTCGCCGCTGCCGGTAGTGTCCGCACAGCAAGCGGTTGTCGCGCACCCATTCGTAAGCATTGGCGGCTATTTCCCGGCGCATAGAAGTGTCAGAAATCAGCGAATTTAGTTTGGTTTCAAACTCTTTTTCATATCTATAAATCAATCCGGTTTCACCTTCGACAATCGAATGTTCGTACACAGTGGGACTTGCCAGCACCGCTACTCCCCGCGCTGCACATTCAATAAATTTTAAGTCGGATTTCGTTTCGTTAACCGGGTTGGAAACAAGCGGGAGCAAAGCTATATCGCAACTGTACATAATTTCTTGATACCGTTCGTAATTGCAAAAGGGTTCAAATTCTTTTTGCTGTATTTTTAAGGTTTCAAAAAATCGGCGGTCATGGATTACTTTAACTCGAATCCGGTGCTTGTGTGCGACTAAAACTCGATTGAGCGCTGCCATAATTGGCTGCCAATCTTTTTCGCGGTTTAGCGCACCAAAAAAGATGGTGACTGTATCTTCTGCAGGGTAAATTCGCGGGGGAGGGAGATAGGCTAATTGATTGGGAAATACGGCAACATTGTGATTGTAATACCGCAAAATTTTTGCTAGCGGTTCTGTAGAAGTTTGCACGCAGTGACAGCCGCGATAGCTGAGGTAATTATTGTCGGCGTATTCGCGGCGGCGGATCGGATTGTCGTCAATTTCAGCTACTATTAAATAGCCTTGTTGCAGCAGTTCTTTGAGTTGGGGAATATAGCCGGGATATTGCATGATTGTCCGCTGCCAGATGAAGACTTTTTCTTCTCCCAGCAGGGGGGGAATTAACTCTGCTGTTTTCACGCCGGATACGGTGCGGACACCGGGAATTGTAGCGCTAAATTTGTCCGGTTCCAAAACTCGCACACGATCGCACCCTGTAGGAGCCATAATGATAGTCTGAATCAGCAGTCTGCGCGCAGGTACGGTCGATTTGGTCGATCGCACGATATAATGTTCAGCACCCGTTTCCGTAGCAAAGCTGCTCGATGTTAGCTCTAAAGCCTTTACCATGGGATGCAGTAATTCCTGAAAGTGGACAAAATTTTCGGTTTTGTGTCCCTTCCCTTGAAATTCATAAACCTGCAATTCGGCTTGAGCAAATAGTGATTTAATACTTTCTAGGGTAAACCAGTGCTGCATCTTACTGTCGGGATTCTCCCACTGTCCCCGCAACAGATTGACAATTCGCCGCCAGTATTGAACATTAGGGATTTTGGCGAGAATTTGCCCCTCTGGATTCAGCAAAGCACTGTACTGCTTGAGCACTTCCCAAGGGTTTTTGAGATAGGGTAGCAAGTCGCCAAAAACCAAACAATCGACGGTTCCTGGGGCGATGTCGAGACTTTCGAGGGCAATTTCTTCAATATCGGCTACCGTCACCCAGTTTAGCCGATCGACTGCAATTTTAGCTTTTTCTCGATCGCATTCAATGCCAATATACTGACAATGGGGATTGATCAGCTTGTACTGTTCGCCCGTCGAACCCGTACCGCAGCCAATTTCAACAATGACTTTAGCATCCGGCGGTAGCAGCTTCAAGAGGTCGTGGTTGACGCGATCGATCACTGTGTCTAAAATTCCTGATTAGTTGATCGTAAAATAAAACAGAGCCACCCATGCCAACAGACGACCAGCCGAAGGTTAGCATTGCGATGCCAGTATACAATGGCGATCGCTATCTTTGTCAAGCACTAAATTCTCAATTGCGAACTTTTTTTCTTTTCTCTTCTCTTGGTCTGCGTTAAGAGTGTTTCCTTTAAATCTTATTCACCAATCCTCCAAGGATTGCTATATGTTAGCCAATATTCGGCAAAATTATAATTTCTTCTCTAGCCTACCCTTTTTTAGCGCACTTGAGCCGATCAATTAATTCTGCTTTTCCTCCAAAAATCCACACTCCACTGTGCTAAATACATTAGAAACTATGAACCCTAATCTAGGAATGAACATTGCCGGCTACATCAGCGGCGAATTTGGCATAGGAGAAGGTGTCCGAGCCAACATCAGAGCCGTAGAAGCCGCCAACATTCCCTTCGTCATCAACAATTTTACCCGCAGTCCCCACCGCAAACAAGACACCACCTATCAAAACTTTAGCCAAGACAATCCCCATCCCGTAAACTTAATTCAAGTCAACGCCGATCAAGTTGCAGCCTTTATCAAACATACAGGTTCCACCTATTTTGAAAACAAATACAATATCGGCTTTTGGGCCTGGGAACTTCCCGCATTTCCCCCAGAATGGCAGCCAGCATTTAATCACTTTCACGAAATATGGACTTACAGCAACTATTGCGCCGAGGCAATTTCCGCAGTCTCGCCAATTCCCGTCATCAAAATCATGCCCAGTATTGCTCTTCCCGCACCTTCCCTGAAAAGAGAGGCACTGAATTTACCGAAAAATAAATTTATTTTCTTGTTTGTATTCGATTTTTCCAGCCACATTGAGCGCAAAAATACTTTAGCGACACTTCAAGCATTTCAACAAGCTTTTGGCGAAGATAACCGCCTCTTGTTGATTATCAAATCTTCTAATTCAAACAAACATTTAGAAGAGCAAAAATTATTAAATTCTGCTATCGCCAATTGTTCAAATATCAAACATCTAGACGGGTATTTGTCCAAAAATAAACTTAACGGTTTGCTCTACAATTGCGACTGTTATGTATCCCTGCACCGCTGCGAAGGATTTGGCTTAACAATGGCTGAAGCCATGTTTTACGGGAAACCCGTAATTGCCACCGGCTATTCATCAAATACAGAATTTATGAATGTCGGCAATAGCTATTTAGTCAAGTATAAGTTAATCCCAATTGAGCAAGATTGCGGGCCTTACAAAAAAGGCAATGTTTGGGCAGAAGCGGATGTCGAACACGCTGCTGATTTAATGCGGTACGTCTTTAACAATTACCGGGAAGCTCAACAAATGGGAGCGATAGCGGCAGAGGAAATTAAGACTTTACTCAACCCGCAAGTTACAGGTAATAAAATTAGAAAACGTCTCGAATATATTGCCGAGATTACGGATAACTTTCAAAGCATACCTCTGTCAGGAACAGCCAAAGCGAAGTCTGCCAAAATCAGGGCTAACTTGCCACCATCACAGCAACAAAGTCAATTAAAAGGAGAACTGCCAAACGAGCAGCCGAAGGTTAGCATTTGCATTCCGACATACAACGGAGAAGCATTTATTGGGGAAGCAATTCAAAGTGCTTTAGCCCAAACATACCCTAACATAGAACTGATTATATCCGATGACGGCTCCACAGATCGCACAATTGCGATCGCCCAATCATTCCAATCACAAACCTCAGTCGATTTCCGCATCATACTGCACCGCAACTACGGCTTATCACAGAACTGGAATTTTTGCATCTCTCAAGCAACAGGTCAATACATTAAATTTCTCTTTCAAGACGACTTGCTTGCACCAGAATGTATTGAAAAAATGGTCGCTCTCGCCCAACAAAACCCAGAAATAGGTATGGTTTTCTCCCCGCGCGGCATCACCATAGCTGAAGATGAATCTAACCCAATTTTGCGGAGAGCTTCCCAATCAATTAAAGATTTGCATAAAAGTTGGTCAAATTTAAAATCTATTCAGCCCGGACAAGAATTACTGGCAGATACAAACTGCTTGACCAACCCGATAAACAAATTTGGCGAACCGAGTACCGTCTTAATTGCCGCGCGAGTTTTTGCAGAAATAGGATTATTTGATTCGGGATTATCTCAGTATGTAGACTTAGATATGTGGTGGCGAATCATGGGTAACTATCACATCGGATTTGTAGATGAAAAACTGTCGTCACTGCGGATTCATCCCGAACAACAAACTTGGAAAAACTTCGCTGCTGGGGAAAATCATAAGGATGTAGTCAGATTTTACAAAAAACTACTAAATAGTCCTGATTACAGTTTCCTGGATCAACAAATCAAACAGACAATCCGCCAAAAGCTGGCATTGAGAACCCAGCCGAGTTTATCGGAATTGTCACCACTGCTTGATCAATACAATAAATTCCCCTCAAAACAGCCTCTTCTCGCGCTGCGCCCTTACCGCCAACAGCTAGCTGAATATTGGCTGAATTTGCCAGCGAAAAAATTAGAAACGGCTTACTCGCAAGACGCGGGGAAAGCTCATAAATTGCTACTAGATAGTGGTCTCAAAAATGAAACTTTAACTGAGTCAGAACAAATTTTTGTCCAGCAATTATCCTCGAAACTTGCTGAAGGAGGGGAAATTGCCGAGAAGATGCAATATCTACTCGCAGCGATGCTGTACTGCGACGCTTATCAGTTGCCACTTGATTATAACAATGCAGCGATTCCCCAGTGGTTTTTTGACGACTTTTTGAAATTTATCTTTCAGTCTCCCGGTTATTTTAAACACAACTCGGAAATAGAAACTTACTCTGAATATTTCCAGCATTTAATCAAGTACGTCGCTGGAAATATCGCCCGTTTTCGCGATTCAGAACTGTGGCGTTATTTGGCGGCATTCATGGCGAAAAATGTTAGCTTCCAAGCTTTGTATTTGAGCGAGGTCAATCTGCTCAATATATTGAGTCAGCGAGCTGATATTCTGGAATTTTATTTGAAAAATATCGGCTGTCAAATAGAATGGAATTTTCCTCAGAGAGAACCTGAAAGAACTAAAATCCGAGTTGGCTTTTTGCTTGATAAAATTAGTGATGAATCCGAGACTCGTGCTGCCATTTCGAGTTTTGAATATTTAGACAGAAGCAAATTTGAAATTATCGTGTACTATTTCCAGGTACAAGACGAGCGACTGGGGAAATATTGCGAAAATTGCGCCGACCAACTGGTGCAACTGTCAGAATATTTGCCCAATCAAGTCCGAGAAATTCGATCGCACGATTTAGATATTCTGCTAATCTGCACCAATACTACCGACACTTCTCAACCAAGCGCGCTGCTGTGCCTGCACCGACTAGCGCGGGTGCAAATAGCTACAGGTGCATCCACCCCCGCAACCACCGGAACCCGAAATATCGATTATTTCATTGCTGGAGATTTGACATTGCCCGCAGGTGCAGAAGCAGAGTATCGCGAAAAATTAATTACTTTAAAAGGTTCGGGAGTTTGTTTAAGCTATACTCTAGGATCAGCACCTGCCACAGTTGAACCGACTCGCAGCAGTTGGGGAGCTACTGAGGAATCTGTAGTGTTCATGTCCGGCGCTCAAGCTTTGACAATTATCCCCGAATTGAGAGAAACTTGGGCAAAAATTATTGCTGCCGTACCGAATTCTATTTTAGTTTTGTATCCCTTTAGTTCCCGCAATGGAAACTATCCAACAGTGCCTTTTTACAACCAAATTCGATCGCTCTTTGCCGAATTTGGGATTGACAAAAAGCGCTTAGTTGTGATTAAAGCGCTGCCATCTCGCGCCGATTGCATAAAATGTCTGGAATTGGCTGATATATATTTAGACTCCTATCCATACAGCAGTGCCTGCTCCTTAGCAGAACCCCTGTTGGCCGGATTGCCTGTAGTGGTAAGAAAAGGGCAAACAACTCGATCGCGACAATCAGCCGCCGTGCTCGAAGAACTACTACTTCCGGAACTGGTAGCAAACAGCGAGAACTCTTATTTAGAGCTGAGCATAGCACTGGGTACCAACCCAGAACTGCGCCGGCACTACCGCGAGCGAATCCAGGAAAAAATGGCGGCAAACCCCAAATATCTCGACAGTCGCGCTTGCTCGACCCAACTCGAAACACTCTTTGAAAGACTATTCCGAGAGTGAAGGAAGAAGGAAGTTCAGCAACTAAGCAGTGTACGGGATTTAACGGATGGATGTTGAGGGAAGAAGGAAGATGGCAGAAGTAAAGATTTTCCCACTCTCCCACTCTCGCATCCCGCTACCATTCTGAGACCCGTGGGGAACCCCTCGCTAGACAGAGCGTCAAGAAATAGACAGCAATAGCGCTAGCCCACTGACGGTCTGCTATCATCGGGGAATCGAGGGGTTAGTGGTTGTCGCTCTTTTCCTGCCACAGCTAAATTAAAAGGGGAAGCGCAAGTCAGTTGGAGATAAAAAAATGACAGGACTTTTTCAAATAGGCGATAAATTACTGCAAGCTCAGGATATGCCATCGCTCCTGAAGCGGTATCAGTTGATGCCGCAATTCTTGCGCGGTGTAATAGTAGACCAAGCGATCGCATCCTTTAGTTGCAGCGACGAAGAACGCCAATCCGCCACCCTTGACTTTCTGGCACAACACCAACTGACAGCCCCCGAAGCCAAAGAAGCTTGGCTGCGTGGCCAAAATATGACGGAAGAAGAACTTCAAGAGATGGCCGTTAGGCCCTTGCTGATCGAAAAATTTAAGCAAGCCACTTGGAGACCTAAAGTAGATAATTATTTTTTAACCCGCAAAGCCAGCCTAGACCACGTAGTCTATTCCCTGGTACGCACCAAAAATCCAGCACTGGCAAACGAACTTTACTTTCGCATCCTCGAAGGGGAACAAACCTTTGCTGAAGTGGCCCGCGACTATTCCGAAGGGCCGGAGTCCAAGTCAGGTGGCTTGTTGGGCCCAGTACCCCTCAGCCAGCCCCACCCGGCAATCAGCAAACTTTTGTCCGTCAGCCAGCCAAATCAACTCTGGACGCCGCGTCCTCTGGCAGAATGGATGGTAATTATTCGACTAGAAAAGTTCATGCCGGCTCAGCTCGATGAATCGATGCGGCTGCACTTGATTAACGAACTCTTTGAAAGCTGGCTCGCCGAACAGATATCGCAAATAGGCCCGCTACAGCCCCTCTCCTCCCTGTCTTCAATTTCATGACAATCAAGCAAGTTGGTCAGGGGCCCCCGGATTTATCCGTGGAGACTTGAAAAAGCGTAGCATCCTGACAAAAACCCCCTGGATTCAATCTAAAATCTAAAATCTAAAATCTAAAATTGGATGACTTCTTCCGCTGTTTCCCTCTCCCAAATTCAGGATTTCCTAGCTCAAACACCTCCCTTTGACCGAATGTCAGAGACGGCTCTGACAGCCTTGGTGGCTAAATGCCAACTCCTTGGCTACCGGACGGGGCAACCCCTGTTTGAACGGGAAAAAATGCCGACTCAGGTGGCAATTATCTATCAAGGACAGGCCCGGCTGCTGGGGTTTGACCAGCGCTCGCAGCGCCACGTAAGTTTGCGCTTGGTGCAGTCGAAGGAAATTCTCGGCTGGGCTGGCTTGGTCAGGGGAGTTCCCTGCGAAACGGCGATCGCCTCTACAGATGTGATCGCGATCGTCCTACCTGCTGAAGAGTTCCTGAGTGTACTGGAAAAACAGCCGACCTTTGGAGAAGCATTTCGCGAACACTGTTCCTTGAGCGAAGTATTTGAACTGTTGAGCCTGGAGTTGCAGCGCCAAGCCGACGGGACTTCCAATCTCAAGGAACTCACCCTGCAAGCTTGGCAAGACGCGACAGTTGTCAACGTACCAAACGGCAACAAAAAAACTCAAGACATCGCCAAAGAGCTAGATGCCGATCGAATTTGGCTCGTCAGCAGCGGCGTCTTGGGCGACTTTCCCACCGGCAGCCGCTTCTCTGTGGAAAACGCAGCCAAATCCTTAAAAGTAGAAGGCCGCCTCGGCGCCCGCTTGGTCGGCTTCCGGGAACCCCCAGAACCCCAACCCGAAACAGACTCATTAAATGGCACGACAGAGATAGTAGGGCCTGGGCAGAATCCGCCCGGAACATTAATCGAGGTTCTACCCGGCCCAGACCGTCCCCCAGAACCCAAAACCGACCAACCAAAGGATGCGGGGAGATACCCAGTTTTCCGCGCCAAAGGGCAGATTGAGGGCCCGCTTGCTTGCTTCCAAATGTTGAGCAAGTATTTCGGCCTCAAATTTCGTCGAGATATCATCCGCAAAGTTCTAGAAAATCAGTTAAAAACCGCTGGTTCTATCAGTATGCAAGCCTGCGGGGCGATCGCCCAAAGCATCGGCCTCACGCCCCAATTAGCGCAAGTGCCCGCAGAAGCAATCAACCGCATCAAAGCTCCCGTAATGATTAAATGGCAAGATAGCTTTGCCATTATTTACAGCATCACCGAGCAAGAATTGGTGATGGCGACCCCCGAACAGGGGCTGATGCGGAAGCGGATACCTCAGTTTAAAGAAATCTGGGGCGAACAGGGAGAAGTCCTGCTCCTGCAAGCTCCGCAAGTCGAACAAAAAGAGCAGTTCAGCTTCTGGTGGTTTGTGCCGGCCCTCATGGAACACAAGACAGTGTTTTTTGAGGTGTTGCTCGCTTCGTTTTTTGTACAGTTATTTGGTCTTGCCAACCCATTAATCAGCCAAATAATTATTGATAAAGTCTTAGGTCAGCGCAGCATTGACACCTTGGATATTTTGGGTGCATTTCTGTTAGGTGTTGCTCTGTTTGAAGGACTGCTCAACGGTTTGCGTACCTTTTTGTTTATAGATACCTCAAACCGCATTGATGTCAAATTGAGTGCAGAAGTCATCGACCACTTACTCCGGCTGCCCCAAAATTACTTTGACAATCGGCGTGTGGGAGATTTGGTCTACAAATTCAGCATGATGGGCCAGATTCGGGAATTCATGACGAGTACAGCTCTGACAGTGGTTCTCGATGCGGTATTTTCGGTGGTTTACGTCGCCGTGATGCTCTCTTACAGTGTGCAGCTAACGTTTGTATCTTTGGCAGTGGTACCGATACTGGGGCTGATGATTGTTCTAATCAATCCGCTGGTGCTTCGCCTAATCAAACAGAGAAATATGCGTTTTGCTGACTCTCAATCTTATCTAGTGGAAGTAGTCAGCGGGATTCAAACTGTTAAGGCTCAAAATATTGAATTGAAATCCCGCTGGGAGTGGTCGAGCCGCTACGCAAAATACATTACAGCCAGTTTTAAAACAATTATCACGGGGACTACGGCCGGTACGATTAGCGGCTTTTTAAACCAGGTGGGTAACTTAGCTCAGTTGTGGGTGGGAGCTTATTTGGTACTGGGAAATGAGATTACTTTGGGTCAGTTGATTGCTTTCCGAATTATTTCCGGGAACGTGACTGGTTCGCTGCTGCGTTTTGTGAGCGTCTGGCAGAGTTTCCAAGAAGTCTCGATGTCGATCGATATGCTTAAGGATGTGGTCGATACGCCGACGGAAACCAGCGATGAAGACCGGAGCAATATCCCGCTGCCGGCAATTCAAGGGCAGGTTACCTATGAGGAGGTTTCCTTCCGATTCCTGGAGAGCGGGGCACTGCAATTGGCTAATGTTAATTTGGAATTTCCCGCTGGCAGTTTTGTGGGAATTGTGGGTGGAAGCGGTTCCGGTAAAAGTACGGCGATGAAGCTGTTGCAGCGTCTTTATCCGCCGTTGTCGGGCCGGATTTTTATTGACGGCTATGACATTGCCAAGGTGGAATTATATTCGCTCCGCAGCCAACTTGGGGTGGTGCTGCAAGATACTTTGCTGTTTAACTGCTCGGTACAGGAAAATATTGCTCTGAGTAATCCCGATGCGAGTACGGATGAGATTGTGCGAGCTGCAAAATTAGCGGTAGCTCACGATTTTATTATGGGCTTGCCTGCTGGCTACAATACGATAGTCGGAGAGCGTGGTTCGTCGCTTTCTGGGGGTCAAAGGCAGCGTTTGGCGATCGCCCGCACGATTTTGCAAAACCCGAAACTGCTGATTTTGGACGAAGCTACAAGCGCCCTCGACTACCATTCCGAACGCCAAGTTTGCAATAACTTAGCAGAAGCTTTCGCCGGCCGCACGGTGTTTTTCATTACTCACCGCCTGACTACCATCCAAAACGCCGATGTAATTATTATGATGGATCAAGGTTCTGTAGTCGAGCGGGGAACCCATAAAGAATTAATGGCTCTTAAAGGGCGTTACTACTGCCTCTTCCAACAACAAGAGTCATCGAATACCTGATCTCTAACAACTCACAACTGATCACTAACGCTTAACAACTGAGAACTAACAAATGGCTATGAAATCGTTAATACTTTCTGAGCAACCAGTCATTCTCGAAAAACCAGCGATTTGGTCGCACTTGTTTTTGTGGATGATCATGCTGATGACCACTTCTGCTGTAGTTTGGGCTTATTTTGCTAGCGTAGAGCAAGCTGTCCCCGCTGTGGGTCAATTGGAACTCAAAGATGGTGCTAGAGACATCCAAGCACCTGCTACGGGCGCTGTGGTGAGACTTCACGTTGAAAATGGCGATCGTGTGGAAAAAAACCAGCCTCTGCTCACTTTCAACCCCCTTGCACCCAGCGCCGATTTAACATCGATACAGAAAACTAAAGAAGCTCTGGAAAAGGAAAATAAATTTTACGAAGATGTTGTCAACGGCAAAATTCAAGGCGCTGTTCCTTCTAACCTAGAATCAACAATCAAGGACAGACAGAGCCTTACGGCACAAAATCAAGTGCTGCAAGCTTTGATTGACGAACTGTACCTCAATCGGGGAGCTAGCGGGAATTTTGATGCTGCTCAGCAAGGACTTTATGTTAATTATCGATCGGAATTTCTGTCTCGCGTCGCTGCAGCTCAAGGCCAAGTTCAGGAGTTGGAAAAACAACTGAAGCAAGCTCAGGATGCTGAAAAAGCCGCCGGCGATCAAATGACAGTGGCACAGCAACAATTGGGTTTTGCCCAAAACCAATTAAATTATGCCCAGCAGCAGTTAGGTTCTTCGCAAGAGCAAGTAAAATCAGCCCTGGCTCAGAAAGATTTGGCCCAAGAACAGTTAGCGAAATCCCAACAAGTATTGAAGTCGAACCAAAACATTCTAGGCAGACTCGCCCCCCTGGTGGAGGAAGGAGCCATCGCTGAACTGCAAAAAGAACGTCAAGAACAAGATGTTTTCAGAGGCCAAAGCGACGTTCTCAAACAGCAAGATCAAATCAAGCAGCGCGAAGGTGAAATCAACTCTCGCAAGGGCGAAATTAACACGCGCCTCGGTGAAATCAATACGCGCCGAGGCGAAATTAACGCGCGTCAAGGTGACATCCAAAAAATTAGTGCTGACATACAGCGCCAGCAAGGAGAGCAAGCACGCATTCAGGAGTCGATAGCCCGCGCCGAAGAACAGTTGAAAAACACCAAGGATTCCTGGGCCAAAGAACTTTATACCAAAATTGCTGAAAACGAGAAACAAATTGCCAGCAGCGATTCTCAGCTAAGCCGCTTCAAAGTGGAAAACCTGAAAAAGTTGTCCGAGGTGAACGCTCAGCTAGAAAAGGCTCAACAAAACCGCGACACTCAAGTTCTGAAAGCTCCGGTATCCGGTGTTATCTTCGATTTGAAGCCTTCTACGAAGGAGAAAGCTAAGTTGGATATGGCCAAAGATCCGATATGCCAATCCATTATTAATTCGGTGGTGAAACCGGGCGAACCGCGCCCAGCACGCTGCGAAGAAGCTTATTACGAAGCGCAGCAAACTGAAAAGCTGCTCAAAGTTTTGGATGACGACAACGGTCTGGAAGCAGTGGTTTACCTGGAAAACAGCAATGTGGCTCTGGTATTGGATGCTTTAAGACAGAAGCGGGCAAAATTGGAGCCGTATCACGGCAAGCAATTAGACGGAGAAAAGATTGACTGCGAAACAGGTAAAATTTGCGTTTGTCCAGAGAAGGAAATTAACAGAGAGAAACTGGGTTTGACGAAATACCAATGCGTGCCTGTGGAAGTGAATGTAGAAGCTTTCCCAGCGATGGAGTTTGGTACTGCTGAGGGTGAAGTGATAGAGATTAGCAGCGATGCTGAGCCTCCTACTGAACTGCGGAAATACTATGCTTTCAAAACCAAAATTAAGCTCAAAAATCAGAAGTTTGTTTTGAACAAGGACAAGGCCAATGAAGTGGAGGTTAACTTGCAGTCGGGAATGTCCGTGAGTTCTAATATCAATATCGGCAAGCGGACTGTTTTGCAGATGTTTATCAACCGATTTACTGGCAAATTGGATACGTTCAAGACTATTAAGTAGCGAACAGTTGACGGTTGACTGTTGACGGTTGACTGTTGACGGTTGACGGTTGACCGTTTACTGTTGATTGTCAGTCGAAAAGCTGATGATATCATGTCCGTTCGATCGATCGCGATTTTTGTTGTGGCGGGTTCAGCAACAATACCTGCCAATAATTGACAATATCAAAAACCCGCCCCGACCGGAATATTATGGTTAATCGATCGGACATGATATGACTAGATTTTACAATTCCGATGCTACCGGATTGGATATTAATGAAAAAAATCATATTATTTACTCTATATCTAATTCCTGTTCTCTTATTAATCGGATTTGTAGCGAATTTTAGCGTTAACGTTCCCGTTGATGACGAGTGGAGGTTAGCTAGCCTTTTTGAAAAAATAGCTGGGGGAAATGTAACTTTTAACGATTTTTGGGCTTTGCACAGCAACCACCGCATACTTTTCCCTAAAATAATTATTGCGGTGCTGGCTTTTGCTTCCCGATGGAATATTAATTATCAGTTGTGTCTCAGCATAGGTTTGGCTGCGATAACTTTTATCGCTATGTACAAGTTATCCTCGATGCAAGTTAAGAATGTCGCGGATGATTTGTGGCATTTAGCTAATATTTTAACTTGTATTTTGCTTTTCTCTCTAGTTCAGCACGAAAACTGGCTTTGGGGATTTCAATTGGCTTGGTTTTTCGTCAATTTTTGTTTTGTAGCTGCGGTTTATGCGCTGGTTTTAAATCACAAATTATTGCCTAATATAGCGGTTTTTAATCGGATGAAACAGAGATGTTGCACCACGATAAATAAGCTATTTAGAAACGGGCAAGATGCCCGTTCCACAAGAACATTGAATTTTTGTGGAACGGGCATCTTGCCCGTTGTTGAGAATGATGCAACACCTCAGATCAAACAGAGTACGGAAACGGCAGTGCCGTGTCCCTACGATATTCAAATATCGATTGCGGCAGGATTCTGCTTTATTGCGAGTTTTTCCCTGGCCCAAGGTTTGCTTTCTTGGTTGGCTGCGATTCCGGCTGTGGCGGCTTTAGAAGGAAATGCGGCGCAGAAAAGAAAAAGACTTATTGTCTGGATGCTGCTGTTTGTGGCAACTTGTGCTGTTTACTCAATTGATTATCATCCTAGTCGGAAAACAAGTATTATTTCATTGTTGAATAAGCCCCTGGTGGTAATTGATTACTTTTTGAGTTTGTTGGGTTCGCCAATTGTGCGATCGCCGGGAATTTCAGCATTAGTTGGATTGCTAATATTTGCAAATTTCTTATTTTTGGGATTCCACTTTGGGAGAAAGATTACTGAGCATCGTGAGGCTTTACCTTGGCTGTCAATAGGTTTGTTTTCGGTTTTATCGGCTCTGTTTATTACGGCTGGTAGGGCAGAATTTGGGGCAATTCAGGCGATTGAATCGTCGAGATATACGACTAATTCGATTTTGCTGTTAATTGCTTTGGTTCAGCTCGGTCAAGTGTTTGTCCGAGGTAATAATTCTACCATAAATCCCAACTATAAATTTGTTTTTCGGGTAGTCGCCGGGCTGTTAATTGGGATAATTATTGTTAACTCTCAGCAGGCGATCGCCCAAACTAGATCGGCACTTCTTTACAAACAAGGCGCTCAAGATTGTTTGCAGTTAATCAACTATCTGGAACCGTCTGATTTTTTTGATAATTCGCCGGAAAGCTGTTTGAGGGTGCTGACCAAAAAAACTTGGCTGGTGAGAGAAGGCGCTGCAATGATCGACAAAATAGGCTGGAGAAAGTTCGCGAAAAATGTAGAGTTTATTTCTAATACGGAGAAAGTTTACGGTTATTTAGACAAACCTCAAACTAGCGATAAATCCTTGAATGTTAAGCAAAATGATGCTGTCAAGGCTGCTGGTTGGGCGGTTTGGCCAGAAAATTTGCAACAGCCGAATATTGTACTGCTATCTGTCGGAGACAAACAATCTTTTTTTGCTAACGCTTATGTAAATTTAGACAGTCCCGACATTGCTGAGAGTTTAAAATCTGAGTTGTACAACAATGCAAGGTGGGCTGTTGATTTGTCGGATAATAATTTGCCGATCGCCCAAACCGAAATTAAAGCTTGGGTGTATAATCCTGTTGACAACCAGTTTGTCCAGTTGCGCGGAGGATGAGGAGTGAAAATTTCTGTGATTATACCAGCCCACAATGAGGAGGGCTGTTTGTACGGTACTGTGCGCGCGATCGCCCAGACGCTGGATTTAGAAGGCATTCCGCACGAAATTTTGATTGTGAATGACAACAGTGTCGATCGAACTCTTGATATTTGCCAGGAGTTGTCAGAGACTTTTCCCACAGTGAGATACATCAACAATCAACCTCCCAACGGTTTCGGATTTGCTGTGCGACGGGGATTAGCGGAATTTGACGGAGATGCGGCAGCAATTGTGATGGCGGATGCTTCCGACGATCCGATAGATTTGGTAGCAGGATACCGCAAGTTGCAAGAAGGATATGATTGCGTTTTCGGTTCCCGCTTTATCAAAGGTGGCTTTATAGTTGATTATCCAATTCACAAGTTAGCAATTAACCGCTTAGCAAACTGGTTTGTCAAAAGTATTTTCCGCTTGCGGTACAGCGATGTCACCAATGCTTTTAAAATTTACCGCAGAGAAGTAATTGAAGGCGTACAACCGATTTTGAGCCATCATTTTAATTTGACAGTGGAACTGCCTTTAAAAGCAATTGTTCGGGGTTTTTCCTATACGGTAATTCCTCTGAGGTGGTACAATCGGACTGCTGGTATTTCTAAGCTTAAGATCAAAGAGATGGGAAGTAGGTATTTGTTTATTGTCTTGTATGTCTGGCTGGAAAAACATCTCTCTCGCGGCGACTACCACCGGACTACAAAGATAGCAAAGTTGAAAGTGAATGCCTGAGAGAATTTTAATTGTTGGTGGTGCCGGTTTCATCGGCAGTTGTTTGGCAATTGGCCTGAAGAAACTGCACCCGGAATGGCAAATAATTTGTTTAGATAACCTGCGTCGCCGGGGCTCGGAATTGAATCTGCCTCGGCTTAAAAGTTGCGGGATTCAGTTTGTTTACGGCGATATTCGCACAGCGGCCGATTTAGATCCAGTTGCACTGAATGCTGACTGCATTATAGATTGTGCTGCGGAGCCTTCTGTGCTGGCTGGTTTTAGTTCGCCTCAGTACGTTTTGCAGACGAATTTACTGGGTACTGTGAATGTTTTGGAGTTGGCGAGACAAACGGGTGCGAGTTTGCTGTTTTTGTCTACGAGTCGAGTTTATCCGATCGCCAGTGTCAAATCTGTTAAGCTGTTGGAATTGCCGAATAGATTTGCGATCGCCCCTGAGCAAACTTTACCCGGTATATCGGAGTTGGGCATATCAGAAGACTTCCCATTAAAAGGACACCGTTCGCTTTACGGAGCAACTAAATTAGCTTCGGAATTGCTGATTGAGGAATATAGGGAAGCATACAATGTACCCGCAATTATTAACCGTTGCGGGTTAATTACTGGTGCTTGGCAAATGGGTAAAGTCGATCAGGGAGTTTGCGGTTTGTGGGTGGCGGCTCACTATTTTCAAAAGTCGCTGAATTATATCGGTTTTGGCGGCAGCGGGAAGCAAGTTAGGGATTTGCTGCACGTTGAAGATTTGTTGAGGTTAGTTAATTATCAGTTAGAACATTTTGCTGAATTTGATGGCGAAGTTTTTAATGTTGGCGGCGGTTTGAGCAACAGCCTTTCTTTGGTTGAGACAACTGATTTGTGCCGTAAAATTGCGGGTAAATCGATTTCAATTAATCCTGTTTTGGAGGAACGCGCGGGGGATATTCCGATTTTTATTACTGATTCTTCTAGGGTGATGGAGAAAACAGGATGGCGGCCTGTTATTGGGCCGGAAGCGGCTTTGCAGGATATTTATGATTGGATTGCTGCTAATGAGGTGGTTTTAAGTTCGATTTTGTAGGGATTTTTTAACCGCAGATGCAGTCGGATGTGTTGTGCAATTTGGTAATAAAACCATTTCTTCTGCGGTAGGGAAACGGCTTTTGGAGTCTCCGGTATTAGGACACGGCAGTGCCGTTTCCCTACATAAATTTATACATAACCCTATTTTTAAAATCGGACGAGAGCGAATTATATCTCAATTGTTGCCCGATTAAAACATGAGGAATGACCGCTCGCGGATCTTGAACGCGATTCAGCATTCATCCCCAAACTTCTGTCAAATCTAAGACAAACCCAGGCAACACATCTTCACCGGACAAACTAATAGGATTTTCCAAGACTTCTACATCTTGACTTGGCCTGTAAATCTCCACCTTTTTGTTTTTCCGATCAATCAACCAACCCAAACGAGCGCCATTGTTCATATACTCTTTCATCTTGGCTCGCAGCGGTTCCATGTTGTCAGTTTTAGAACGGAGTTCTACCACAAAATCAGGACACAAGGGAATAAAACTTTCTTTTTGTTTTGGGGTGAGCTCATCCCACCTTTCTTGACGCACCCAAGCAGCATCGGGAGAGCGATCGGCTCCATTAGGTAAGTGAAAACCAGTAGAAGAGTTAAATGCTTTACCTAGTTTAGTTTGACGGTTCCACAACCAAAGTTGTCCTTCTATATCGAGATTTCTGTATCCTGTTTCGCCTCCGGTTGGTGGATTCACGATTAACTCTCCTTGTGCTGTTCTTTCTAATTGTAATTCTCGGTTGGCGATCGCCAATTCAACGAATTGCTCGCGGGTAACAGTGAGTGTTAGTGTCGGCGGAATATTCACAGCAATGGCGCGGGATGTTTGTGTCATCATTTTTTTCCTAAAATTGATGCTTTTTTAGCAAATATATCCTGATTTTTCCCAGCCAAAACTACAGGACTACTTGCAATTTTTATTATAACAATTGAAATGGTCGAGGGGCGGCGGCCGACCGCTTTCGCCAATCATTAATTGTTTGGTTTCGATGCTTTGACAAACATTTGCCCTCCCAAAAACCGCCACAACAAAGGTAATTTCAAGTAAACTTTTAACAGCAAAGGCGAGGCAGGTCTGCCTTTAGTCGAAAACGGTAAAAATCTTGGTATAATTAAGTCAATTTCAAACCCGACTGTTTGTAAAAGCTCTTGCAGCGATAAATGGGTTATCGGTAATTGATGGTCAATAAAATCGTAATATTCTTTGAATGAGTATTTAAAATTCGGCTGGATGACCAAGAGAGAACCCCCGGGCTTGAGAGCGTCAAAACAAAAGGATATAATTTGGATTAGTTCTTCTTTGCTGCTGAGATGTTCAAAAAAATTAGAGATAAAAATGCGGTCAAAATGTTCTGTAAAAGCTAGGCTATTTCCAAAACTTAAGACATCAAAATTCAACACTTTGACATCAGGATTGGCAAATAACTTTGAATCAGGATTGAGGTCAATCAAACATTTTTTTTCAGCCATGATTTGATTTATAAACTCGCAGTAACCGCCGCCAATATCTAAAACCGCTGATTCTGGAGGAACATAATCTTGTAAAAACTCGCCAATTAAAACTTTCCAGAGTGCCACCTTTGCTTGCATTTGTCGGGAATCAAAGCGGTTGGCATACAACTTTTTGAGATATGTGTCAGTTTTCATAGTAAAATAGCAGAGACAGAGTATGAGTTTATCACGCGATACCGCCAACTATGAATGTTATATCTACTGAAATACCGGAAGTTCTGATTATTGAGCCGAAAATTTTCGGAGACGATCGCGGTTTCTTTTTTGAGAGTTTCAATCACAAAGCTTTTGTCGAAAAAACAGGCGTGACGGCAGAATTTGTTCAAGACAATCATTCCAAATCCTCTAAAAATGTGCTGCGCGGTTTGCACTACCAAATGCAGCAGCCTCAAGGCAAATTGCTGCGGGTAGTTGCGGGAGAAATATTTGACGTAGCGGTGGATATTAGAAAAAGTTCGCCGACTTTTGGGCAGTGGGTGGGGTGTTTGCTGAGTTCAGAAAATAAGCGGCAATTTTGGGTGCCGGCGGGATTTGCTCACGGTTTTTTAGTGGTTTCGGAGACGGCTGAAGTTTTGTATAAAACTACAGATTATTATGCACCGGCACACGAGCGGTGTATCCTGTGGAATGACCCCGATTTGGCGATCGACTGGCCGCTAGATGGTGCCAAACCAATCTTATCAGCTAAAGACCAAGCTGGACAAACGTTGAAAAGAGCTCAAGTGTTTTGATCATGAAAATTTTACTCGCAGGCGGCAGCGGACAGCTAGCTCAAGAATTGCAGCCGATTTTATTATCTTCGGGAGAGGTTATTGCGCTCGATCGCACTCGCCTCGACTTATCCCAACCCGAAAGCATCCGTCAGGCAATGGCTGAAATTCAACCGGATTTAGTCGTCAATTCGGGTGCTTACACTGCGGTAGACAAAGCGGAAAGTGAACCGGAATTAGCATATGCAGTCAACGGTATTGCCCCAGGAATTTTTGCAGAAGAATGCGAAAAACTGGGAGCAAGTTTGATTCACTTTTCTACTGATTATGTATTTGACGGCAGCCGCGGTTCTGCTTATCTGGAAACAGATTCTACGAATCCGCTGGGAACTTACGGCAAGTCTAAATTAGCAGGCGAGGAAGCAATTCGGAAAGCGGGAAACCGACATATTATTATTAGAACCGCGTGGGTTTACGGCAACGGCGGCAAAGGTAATTTTGTCAAAACAATGCTGAGGCTGGGAAAGGAAAGGGAAGAAATTCGAGTAGTAACAGATCAGATCGGAAGTCCTACTTGGACTGGGGATTTAGGTGCGGCGACTTCACAAATTATTCCTCTCCTTGGGCCAGAAACTTTTGGAACTTACCAGTACACTAACAGCGGTGTTTGTAGTTGGTACGATTTTGCGATCGCCATTTTTGAGGAAGCAGCACAACTCGGCCTTCCCCTAAAAGTTCAGCGCGTAATTCCCATCACCACCGCCGAATATCCGACACCCGCAAAGCGTCCCGCTTTTTCGGTTCTCTCTACGGTAAAAATATCAGCACTTCTGGGCACGTATCCTCCCCACTGGCGGCAAGGACTCAGACAAATGCTGGCAAGAGAAGTGAAATAAAAAATTGAGGAAGACTCAAAACGCGAGGGCGAGTTTTGTTCGTGAGTTACCTGTTATATGCAAAGTTTCTCACCTAAACTCGCCCCTAAAAACTCAAAATATCCCCATGTCTGAATCCATGAAAGTCAAGCAACAATATATTTTAATTGCCGCATCAGTTCTCGGCATTCTAATACCAGCGTCATATATTTTGTACTTGATATCCCAAGCGGGAGACTTGTCTAATTTTGATTATTGGTGGATGACGTGGAATTTTTATTCAGTAGACGGTTTCTCTACAAATCCTTTTAATTGGATATTTCGGGCGAACGAGCATTTTGTCTTGATTCCGGCAATTATTTATGGCTTGAATATAGCTGTCACCCAAGGTTCAAATATTGGTTTATGTTTAGTTGCCTGGTTCTTGGCTTGGATTCAGTGCCACGTATTAATTGCTCTGCTGCCGTTAAATTTGAGGCGTTTTCCCCTGCAATTTATCTCGGTACTCCTTTGCATTTCTATTTTTAATTTTACTCCGGCGGCGGCTCACAATTGGATGCGGGGATTCAGCGGCGTTCACTGGATAATTGCTAATTTATTTGTGATTTGTTCGATATTTTGTTTGCAATCCTATGCGACAGTTTTGTTAAATAAAAGGGAGGCAGAGCCTCCTGATATTCATTCCCAGGCAGAGCCTGGTAACGAGTTTGTAGGGGCTGCGCCCCCGCATTTACAAAATAAGTGGGTAATTGGCAGCATTCTTTTTGGTGTTTTAGGCTGTGTTAGTTACAGCACTCCTTTAGCTTTGTGGCCGATATTGTGTGCTGCTGCTGTTGTGCTGCGGTTTCCTCGGCGAATAACTTATTTGTATTTTATTGCTTCGATTGCGGTGATTGGCATTTATTTTTTAACTTATAAAACTCCATCTCATCACCCTTCTTTAACTAAAATTAACCCGCTCAAAACTCTCGAATATATTCCCACGTATCTCGGCGGAATTTTTAGCGAAAATATTATTGTTGCTTCAATTATTGGTATAATTGGTTTGATGGCAGCTATTGGTTTTGTGGGTTATTGGCTATTTGTAAAAAAGGTCGATCACCCGGATTGGCTGCCTTGGCTATCAATCCAACTTTACACGCTGCAAACGGCGTTAATGGCCGCGGTTAGTCGATCGGGATTTGGCGTCGAACAGGCCACCGCTTCGCGCTATGCCACACTCCCAGCCTTGTTTTGGATGAGCACAATTGTGCTGACAGTATTGTGGGTGCGCGAGTTGCAGCCCACACCAAGAATCCAAGGGCGTTGGCTGACACCGCTGTTTGCAGTCGCCACAGTTGCGATTATTTTAATGTACGGGGTGGGAGGCGAAACTGCAATGGCGATCGCCCACAGAGCAACCTATCAACCGTTAGTAGCATTATCACTGCAATTAGGCATCACCGACGTAACGCTAATTAAAGACCGCGTAGGCAACAAACCTGCCGCTTTTGTCGGGTTAATCGACGCCTTAAAAACTAACAACTTAGTGCCATTTAACAGAAACATCAAAAAACACAATTTCTGTGCAGCATTAGACACAAAAATAGACCCAAATTTACTGTCAGCACCCAAAGACGGAGTACCCGGATATTTTGATACAGCCACCAAACTTGCACCAACAGCAGCGAGAGTAATTGGCTGGGTAGGAGACCCCGAAAACAATGTAAAATGTATTGCCATTCTCAACCAAGAAAATGTCGTTCGAGGTTTTGCCATGTCAGGATTTCCCCGCCCAGATTTAGTTAAATTGTTTGGCCATTCCTACGAATTTGCAGCTTGGAGAGGATACATTCAAACATCACCAACCGATAAATTATTGACAGCCTATGCCTCCTTTAAAAACCGCAAAGGTTGGGTCGCCTTGCGAAACTCCCAAGTTATCAATAAAAACTAAAAAACCTCTCTTTCTCCTCCTCTGCGCCCTCTGCGCCGTCTGCGGTTAATAAAAAAATCTCCTTGACCACACAAATGAAATAGAATAGCCCTATGCCAAAACATCTCAGCTTCGTTATCCCAGTTCACAACGAAGAAGCCACCCTAAAATTACTGTTTGAAAAAATTAAACTTGTCATGTTTCAAACAGAAATTGACAGTTACGAAGTCATTTTCATAGATGACGGTAGCCGCGATTATTCCTGGCAAGAAATCACAGATTTAGCCAGCCAACATCCCAAACTAATTAAAGCGATTAAAATGCGCCGCAACTTTGGCAAATCCGCCGCCCTTTCAGCAGGATTTCGCAATGCAGCAGGGATAATTATCTTTACTCTCGATGCTGACCTTCAGGATGACCCCGCTGAAATTCCCAAATTTTTACATCATTTAGAATCGGGATTTGATTTAGTTTCCGGTTGGCGAAAACAACGGAACGACCCGCTTTCTAAAACTTTACCTTCCAAGCTATTTAATGCCGTTGCGTGTTTGCTGACAGGGGTGCAAATGCACGATATGAATTGCGGTTTTAAAGCTTATCGTAGGGAAGTTTTGCAGTCGATTAAATTGTACGGGGAATTGCACCGCTACATTCCGGCTTTAGCCAACAATTTAGGGTTTAGAATTGGCGAAGTAGTTGTCGAACATCATCCGCGAAAGCACGGAAAATCTAATTACGGCTGGGAACGTTATGCGCGGGGTTTTATTGATTTGTTGACGGTGTTAGCCACGACGCAGTATTTACACAAACCGGGCCATTTGTTTGGGGGGTTGGGATTGTGTTTTGGCTTGGTGGGAACTGTTTCGCTGAGTTATTTGATAGTTATTTGGTTTCTGAATTTGGCGGGGATGAATTTTGGGCCGATTGGGAATCGACCTTTGTTATTTTTTGGAATTTTGTGTACAATTCTGTCGGTGCAGTTGATTTCTTTGGGGATTTTAGCTGAGTTGATGGCGCGAAATGTGGATGCTGATTATGTGGATAAGCAAATTAGCGAAATTATTGATGATTCTGGTTTTGATCTTTAACCGCCGATCGGATTCGGCGGTTGAAACCGCTTCTATACAAACAAAGTCGGCGCAACGCCAGACTAAATAAATATCTCATATTTGTAGGGACACGGCACTGCCGTGTCCTCATCTCAAATTTTAAGGAATAGTATTATCTAATTTTAAACAGTATCCATTTGCCTTCTCGATCTACTATTTCTCCGTCTATATTTGGATGCCAGTCAGTACGAGTCAGGATATAATCGGCATGATAGTTTTTGGCTACTTTGACTAAATCCGCACTGCTGCGGCGGATGAAAAAGTCATTTCCTCCCCAAATCATTTGCGGGTTTAAGGGGACTCCTAAAACGGTTTCCATGCGATTTTGCCATTCTTTGATGCCTTTTTCGGTAAAGGGGAAGTTCTTGAAGTTGACGACAATCGCTCTTTCGGAGAAAAACTGGAAGCTGGTAACTGAGGGGGGAATTAATACGAGTGAATCGCGGCTGCTACTTTGCGAAAATCGCCCAGCTAATCTGCTTAAGTCGTCTCTGGGAACGGCATTGATATTAACTCTTGTTTGAAATACATTTAATATAGGTTTGGGCAGAATTCCTGCTACTCCAAAAACTAAGGTGGCGGTAGTTATTAAGGCTAAGGTGTGAGTTAGAGTCTGTTTGATAGATGTAGCTAGGGATGTTTTTTCTAAAATGAATGGGAAGGCGAGGATTGAGAAAAAAACTGGGATGCTAATTATTCGATCGCCCATTATTTCCCATGAATCAATCAGCGGATATATCAAGCTGAAAATTACCGTTCCTGCTGCTAAAATCCACAACAATATATCATATCGTTTGGGAAATACGTAATTTTTTGTTTGCCAAACTGATAATCCTAGGAAAATGATACCCCTAAAAGGCAAAGTTAGTACAGCTAACAGCAACAAGCTAACAGCTATTTGTTTTTCTCTGTAAAGTTGCTCGACCGTCAAAGCAAGAGCAATAAATATAATTAATTGAGCGAAAGGTACAGTTCTAGCTAACTGTAGTTTGGCGATAAAAGCCAAAGGGTAAACTTCGACAAATACGTAATTTAGAAATAATGCAACAATTGATGTGCCAACAATTACATAAAAATTAACTTTGTCTTCTTTTGGCAATAAATCGGAGTTTTTGATGCAAAGCAAGCCACCAATTATGAAACATATAAAGTTGAACCAATTCCCGACATCCCAATTTGACGGGAGGATGTGGTGGGGGTTGCGGACTTTCGCGTGAATGTAGACAAACTGGGCGTTGTCGATAGTGTGAGTGCTGGTAGTACCTGTTAATAACATCGGTACGTAAACGATACTTGCCATTGCTGCTAAAAGTGCGATCGCCAAAATCAATGTTTTGAAATTCCGCTGTTTTACAGATTTAATAACTAAAACGGGAACCATCATCAATCCCGGTAACAAACCCACTAAAAATTGCAGCAGACAAGCCAGTCCAAAAAAGAAATATCCTGTCAGCCATTTCTGGCGCAAACTAAAGTAAATTCCCCAGATTGCGAAACCCATTGCGAAGATACTGGGTACTGATTTAGTGGAAAATATCAGCGTGTTACCAACGTCTGTAAATGAAGCGGCTATACATAAAAAAGCCATCGCTGCTGCGGGCAGTTTTGAATTAGTATAGATATTGATAATTGCGTAGCAAGCTATGATAAATGAACCGAAGGCTAGGAATTGATAGATAAAGTGCGCTAGGGAAATGCTTGTTCCTAAGTTTGCGAGCAAATAAATGATATAATAATAGTAATATCTCGGATTAAACTTAACCATTTCCTGAACGTAATAGTCATTTTTATATAGTTCAGGATTTAACATAAATTGAATTGGCGGCACTTCGGGAAAATTGCCTCCAATGGGGAAAATATAGCCAGTAGCCATCAGGGACCCGATGATGACAAAAGTATAGAGAGATAGATTAAAATACCAGTGGGATTTTTGATGTTTTTGCATTGACGGTTCCACTTACCTACTGACAGCCAAATTGTTAATCTCCAGTTGGCATTGGTTTGTTAAATCCTGTTTGCTGTTACTCAATACCTCAAGCAGCAGATAAGTGGGATTTTTGCCCTCAACTAATAGATTTAAGCCGATCGCACTTTTTTGACCATAAGCCATCTCTGCTGAGTCTATTAATTTACCTTGCTTGTCCCACAAAGTCAAGCGCAGGGCAACTCCCGGACATTGTTGGTTAGGTAAATTGAGTTTGCCGGTAACTTTTACTTTGTCTGAAATGGAACCTAAATACAGGAAAGATGTATCGAGTTTCTTGCTGTTTTTAATTGGATGAGTTACAATATTATATAGGTTATCCGATTCTTGCGTGACTGAATAATTGGCACTTGTGTAGATTGATTGATGCAAACTAATCCAATCTAACTGCGTGCCTGGTCGATCGACTATTTGGCGCTGCATCGCATCCAGAGTCCTAACAGCCGTTGCTGTATCAGTCGGCCGCATCCTCCGGTAAACGCTGACAGTCACGCCGTTTTCTAGCTTAAACTGTTCCGGTAGCAATTGGAAATCGCGGGCAATTTCCCAGTTTTGGGTAAAGGCATCGTACACAACTTTAACAACATCTTGTTCGTGCGATCGCAAAACTTGTTCGTCAGTCGGTAACACCTGCTGAAAAGGTACAGCAACCACCGCATATTGTGACTGCAACAACTCCGGTAGTGGGTAAGTATCGCGCGAGTCAATTTGCGGCCTCCCGATGGTATTTAATTTCCACCAGCCCTCCGGCGGGTTTAATTTTCGGTTGGCTTGTCTGAGTATGTTAGCATTGAAATTGTTAGAAGCACCGGCAATATAAATTGGTTCTTCATTCGGTGCTAATTTTCGCAGAAACTCTACTAATTTTACAACTTCGTCGTAGTCCGATCGCACTAACGGCGGAAAATTACCCACAAACAGTCTTGGCAAATCAATTTTGAGAGGAATTAACCCGACGGCGGCATTTACAACCAGGTACAAACCCGCCACGCCCAGCATCAAATACCGGACTTTTCCCTTGAGTGTCAGCCAAGTTGTCCAGAAAAATGTGGATATTCCTAAAAGTGCGATCGGTGTAAGATGAATTGTATAGTGCAAGTAGCCGTAACGCAAAACTAACAGCCATTCAATCAGCGACAAAACCCCAAACAAAGAAACAAAAATAGCCGCCGCTGGAACCAGCTTTCGAGTGAGAATTCCCGCCGAAAAACCAATTAGTACCAGCAGCCAAGTTCCCAAACCGTAAAAATCCGCATAACGAGTTAAAATATCATTTACAGGCAAACTCCAAGCGACATACAAATTGCGGTAGTCAACCGTCAGAGCACTGCGAGTAAAATCTCCTGCTACCAATATTAAAATAGTCAAGCTAGTTGCGGCTATCAAACCCAATTTGATGCCGGATTCAAACAAGCATCTGTATGGAAACTGTACTACCACGTCTTTGTCTTTGGGAGACGACAATGCCGATTTCCTACGATATATTAGTACAATAAACTCGATGAAAGCCTGTAAACTCGCTGCACCAAAAAATGCGATCGCACTATAAGCAAAATGGCGCCGCAACAGAATAGCCGCCGCCAGCAAAAACCCAATCAACGGGATTTTCCACCAAGATTTCAGCTTAATATCCTGCAAATAAACCAAAATTGCCAAGGCTACAAACACACAGCCACCCGTATCCAGATATCCCCGCAGAGTCGGTATCCAACTCATCGGAATTAATAAACTCAGCAGCACAGTTGACCAAAACACCCGGCGGGGATAAACTGGAATTAGCTTTGCAGAAATTGCCCCCAGCAACAGGCGAAACGGCAGCACATAAATCAGGGAGACACTGAGAATGTAACTCAGCCGAGATTCGCCAAATAAGAGAATAAATGGCACTAACGGCAAAGAGATTAATAGATTTTTTTCCTTAGATAGCGATTCTATAACTCCGCGCCATGCTTTATCGGGCGAGTCTCGAAATAAATTTGCCGTGTTGACTGTAGCGGTGTTGTATCCCGCATAATCCCACCAATAAAAAGTATGTTCGCTGGATACATAGATTGATGTTACTGCCACTGTGACGAGAACAACTAAAAACAAGAAAAACCCATCAATCAGAAACTTGCGAGGCAATTTAAAAGAAACAAAATCAAATAATCCCATCAGTCTAGCAACCCTAAATAACTCCTAAACTTCCTCTTTCTCTCTTCCTTCGCGCCCTTTGCGCCTTCGCGGTTCATTAACTTACCTTAAAACAGTACCTTGCAAAAAAACTTCCAACTTTTCTGCATATTGCCGATTGGCGATCGCACTTGGATGAAGGTCATGAGGTAAATTATTATTGGCAGGTATTTTCAAATCAACCGAAATATCCGCCGTAGCAATTCCCTCTTCACTTAACTCCTCCAACATCTTAGCAGAACCCGCATTAATTCCGGCCACAACTAACTTAACACCCTTAGCCTCAGCCACACGGTGAAACTCTTCAATAATTGCCTTAGAAACCTCATGGCTTCTATATAATCCCTCTTCAAATTGATTGTAATTAACCTCCAAAAAATGGCTTAAGGCAGAAACCCGCATCAGGGGAAACTCGTGATATTCAAGCTTTGCCATCTTGTAGGTAAAATTATTTTCTCCATTCAGCCTAGCATCGGGCTGGAATAAAATACCCAGTTTATTCCAAGCAGCCATTTGCTTTCTTCTCGCCCTTAACAAAGTATTGCGGCGGTCATGAAATCCCGCATAAGCAATCACCGCAATTTTGGGTTTATTTGCTTGTTTGAGTGCTTCTTTGAATTGAATCAATGAGTGCAGCGTGCCGTAGCCGTTAACGCCAAAATTTACTATTTCATACTTGGGTAATTTCTCTTGCAGCAACCAAGCATAAGTTTCGCTGTCATTCAATGACCAACCGTAGGTAAAGGAACAGCCAAATATCCAAATTTCAGGCTTTTTTGAGGCTTGATTGTAAGTAGTGAGGGGATGTGTGATTCTTAAACTATTCTTGAGGTGAGTGGCATTAAATGAGTAATTGCCGTTAAGTGTCACCTTGAATTTCCCCGGCAAATGTTTGTAGCCGAGTTCCGAGTCTTTGGTAAAAAAATTACCTTTTGGTTCGACCGCAACATCAACATTTTCTATTTGCCAGGGTTTGTAGCCCGCAACTCGCAAGACAATTTCAGCCGTGGTGGTAGATAGAAATATTGGGAAAATTAGATATGTTATTAATCTGAAAATAAAGGTTTTAATAAACTTTTTTTTCATAATTTAGCGTAGGGGCGGGTTTTACAAACAATATTTGAGGTTGACCAACAATTTAGATAAACCCGCCCCCACACAGCCGATAATCTAGATTAACCTGATGTTCGAGATAGTCCAAAAAAATGTAGATTCCGATTATTCGTTGGGCGGGGGCGGGTTTATTATATTGTTGGTTTTACGCCGATATGGTTGGTGAAACCCGCCCCCACAGGCCATTGTAGGGGCGGATTTCACAACTATCTATGTCTAAAACAAACAATCTCGTAAACCCGCCCAACCAATTGATTAATTCCTAATAACCAGGCTCCTCCTCGTACTCAGGAGTCTTAGTTTTCTCAGGGATATTCACCCGAGGAGCCTGGTAAGGCTTCGGTGCCTCATCGTCAGCCCAAGCATCAGCCTCCACATCATCCTCGTACTGCACCACCGGCTGCTTCGGGCGAGAAATTTCAGCGCGAGTGTATTGCGGCTTCTCCTCGTACTCATCCTCCTCGTAATCGTCCTCCTCGCTGCCCCAATTATCCTCTTCGTAATCCTCGTAATCCTCGATTGGCTGCTGCTGTACCTGCACCGCGCGCATCGGCGGCTGGCGAACCGCAGGCCGATTCCACTCTAAATCCTCATCCCAAGGAACTTCCTCCACCGCAGGCGCAGCTACGCGGCTCCGCATTTCCGGTGCAGGTATCCGCACGCCTGGGCCCAATTGATTGCCCGTAGCCACGGGTTTCGGATAATAACCTGCCTCGTCCTCTTCTCGTTCCCAAGGTGCTTGGCCCAAACCAACGCGCTCCAGCAAACCCACACTAAGCTGCCTGAGCCTTTCCTCGGAACCTTCAAACACAATCAAGCGATTCGGGCCGCTGCTGACAATTTCTTCAATCCCCAACTCGTAAGTGCTGAGAACTTGGTCGGGGATTTGGGGGATTCCCAAGGAAGCGATAATTATAGAAACTAACTTACCGTCTTCGGGGTCGAACCTAAAGCCCCGCACCCTACCCAAAAGTTCGCCGGTTTCGGTAATAACTTCGCTGTTAATCAAAATGCTGTAGACTTCAACATCAACATCATCTTCGATCGCGCTCTCATCTTCCACCAACAGCACGTCGCCGATTTCGCTGACATTGTTGAGGAACATAAACCTCGGCATTCCAGCGACCGCGAATATATTATCACGCAGACCGATCGCCACAACTTCCCGCCGGTCAATGTCCACCCACAATTGACTGACTACACCCAAGCGTTTACCTCTGTCGCGGGTGATGACTTGAGTGCCGAGAATATCTGAGCGTTGGCAAATTTGTTCTGATGTCATTCTAAGTTTAGTCCTGATTTATCATAAAAATGGGCCTAAAACCCCCGTGCTTCTAGCACGGCTTTGCTGTATGCTTGTAGTAGTGGAAAGGTAATCAACCACTCTAAAAACCTAGCTGTCAAAAGACAAAGCGCTGAACCTTGAAAATTGAATCTAAGCGGTTCTACTGCATTTTTCTAGACTCCACCTCGCAGTAGGTAAAAGATTCAGAGGAGCTAGACAAACAGCATTTGAAGCGAATTTGCTTCAAACTGAAACAGGACTTGCCTAAAAGCAAATAGGGTAGGGCATACCCGAATTAACTCTTGGGGAGAGTCCCACCTCTGGGCTAGAGACTTCAAGGAATCTAGTTTAAGTGGTCTCGGTGAGCCAAGAATCCTCGTACCTTCAGGTCGAGGAGTGTCAATAAGTACATATATCACTCAACACGATCGTCAACCAACACTCCGGGACTACAACTTCAGTCCTATGACTTGAGTATAAGCTCCCCGTGCTTGAGTAACACCAATTGTACGCTCAGCCGATTGAATCATAGGTCGCCGCAAACTCACAACAATAAACTGGGCTTGTTCAGACTGTCGTTTTATCATTCTAGCTAATCGCTCCACATTTGCCCCATCCAGAAACATATCCACTTCATCAAAAGCGTAGAACGTAGACGGGCGGTAGCGTTGCAGCGCAAAAATAAAACTCAGCGCTGTCAATGATTTTTCGCCTCCAGACATGGAAGCCAGCCTCTGTACGGGTTTGCCCTTCGGGTGAGCCACCAAATTCAAGCCACTGCTGAAAGGGTCTTCCTGGTCATCTAGCTGGAGATAGCCGTCGCCTTCGGAAAGTTCCGCAAAGATAGTCTGGAAGTTCTCGTTAACCGCGTCGAAAGCTTCTTTAAAAGCGCGGCGCCTGAGTGTGGTAAAATTTTCGATTCTCAACAGCAGTTCAGTGCGTTCTCCTTCCAATGTCGTCAATTTTTGACTCAATTCTTGAAGGCGTTCTTGAGTGCGGTTGTACTCTTCCAAGGCTAGCATATTGACTGGTTCTAAAGCTTGAATGCGTTTGGCGATCGCCTTTACTTCCTGCTGCAATTCCGTCAAATTGGCTTTCTCGACATTTTCAGGAATCGACGGCACGGGGTCGGGCATTTCCGCCCGCTGCGTTTCCAAGAGAGTGCGGATGGCGGCCAATTGTTCCCGGCGTTCTTGCTGAGTTTCGTGCAGTTTTTGCAACTGCCATTGTAACTGTTGTTTGGCTAAATGCTGTTCTCGCAATTGAGATTCCGCCCGATCGCGTTCTCCCTTCTGCACGCCCAATTTTTCCTCAATTTCCCCCAAAGCCGCCTTAGCTTCCGCAATTTGTCCATCGAGTTCTAACTGCTGCGAAACAATGCGATCGAGTGCATCCGTCCCCGCGTTTTGCTGCACTTGCCATTCCTGCAATTTCTCGCTGCCTTCCTTAATTTTGTCTTCCAAACGCCCGAATTGATTTTCCAAGTCTACAAGGCGTTGCTGGACGTTTCTCAGAGCCAATTCTCGCTCTTGGAGCTGCGCTTCTAGAGCGCGCAAACTCGATTGCATTTGCTGCCATTCGCTGTGACTGTTCGACTCTTCCAACTGCGCCAAAGTTTGCCGGTACTGCTGCAATTGAGTTTCCTGTGCGGGCAATTCTCGTTCCAGCAACTGCAATCTCGATCGCGAATTAGTTAATTCCTGTGTATTTTTCGCAATTTGCGATCGCACTTGTTCCTGTTGCGCTTGCAAATTCTTAATTTCTGAATCCAACTGTTCCAAGCGCAACTGATGTTCGCGCAAATTTTGTTTCGCTTCCATCAATTCTTGGCTGCGAGTTTTGACTGCAACAGAAGCGCGATCGATCGCAATTTTGCACCGTTCCAAAATCCGCTCAATTTCCTCAAGACGTTCTTGCAAAGAGGCGATCGTCCGCGCTTCACTAGCAGCCTCACTAGCCTCAACCGTGCCAAAATGCAAAGTAGATCTATTAGTAGAACTTCCCCCAGTCATCGCCCCGCTAGTTTCCAAAATTTCCCCGTCCAAAGTGACAATCCGGTACTGTCCCAAATAGCGGCGGGCATCACTGAGGTTGCTAAACACAACCGTACTGCCAAAAACGTAAGCAAAAATTTCCTGATACCGCGAATCGCAATCAATCAAATTAACAGCCGCATCCACAAACCCAGCCGCGCGCCGCAAATTTTCATTCACCGAATACCTGCCGCCTCTAATCTTATTCAAAGGCAAAAACGTCATCCTTCCGGCCCGTTTTTGTTTCAGCAATTCGATCGCAGCAGCAGCCACGCTGTCATCTTCCACCACCATATTTCCCATGCGCCCGCCCGCCGCAATTTCCAGCGCCAACTGATAGCGCGGTTCTACCCTACCCAGTTGAGCCACCAAGCCACAAACTCCGCCAATTCCGCTTTGCGCGACAATTTTTGCAGTAAACGTTCCCGTCGCTTCTTGCAGTGCTTGAAACTGCACTTCTAGTTTGTCTAATTTGCGCTGTCTTTCCCGCTGTTCTTCCAACAAACGAGTTTGAGTTTCCTGTTGCAGTTGCAATTCTTGTTCGGCTTCGACTAAAATTTGAGTGAGCGATTCTACTTGCAAAGATGCAACGCCTTTTGTTTCCCCAAGGCGAGATTGCTGCTCTTTTTTCGCTGCAATTTCCTGTTCCAATACTTGCAGCGATTGGTTTTGTTCTTGAATTTGACTTTGCAGGCGATCGGCTCTTTCGCCAATGGTAGCTTGTTCTGTACGCTGCGGTTCCAAAGTTTGTTGAATTGTTTCGATTTGGCGGTGCAGTTCCGTTTGCTGCTGTACCCAAACTTCAGCAGTGGAGGCGATCGCATTTGCAACTTCCCGACTTTCATCTAAACTTTGCTGGGCTGCATCCCGCTGTTCCTGCAAAGTCCCTATTTGAGACTTAACATAAGATATTTCAATCTCAATTTGCTCCAAACTTTGCCGGAATTGGCGAACTTCTTCCTCGGTTTGTGCTATGTTAGCAGCCATTTGCCCAGCAGTTTTTTCCAAATCCTGTTTGCGGTTTTGCAGTTGCCGCCGTTCCGCTTCCTGAGTCGCAATCGTCGCTTGCAAAGCCAACAATTCTGACTCTCCCAAAGCTTTAACACGGGCATTCAGTGCGTCCAGTTCGGCGGTTGCTGCTTGAATTTGGGTGCTAATTGTTTGCAGTTGTTCGGTGAGAGATGCCGAAGTGCGATCGCCCGCTTCGATTTGTTCGCGCAGTTTCCATTCTTGCTTTTGCAATTGCCGGAATTTCAGCACAATTTCCCACTGCGACTTTTCTTGAAATTCCGCCCGCAATTTTTGATATTTTTCCGCTTTTGTGCGATCGGAAGCAAGTCTATCGCGCTGAGACATCAGCTCTTTTTCCACAATTCTGCTGCGTTCTTCCACCTCCTTAACTTCATCCAACTTCTGCCTAGCTAAAGAAATTTTGCGATCGAACTGAGCCACCCCAGCCAATTCGTCAATAATTTCTCTGCGTTCCTTAGAATTCATCGAAATAATGCTGGTAACGTCTCCTTGTAGCACGACGTTATAGCCTTCGGGATAAATTCGCAAGCGGTTGAGTTGTTCGTGAAGTTGAGTCAGCGTGCAAGGTGCGCCGTTAATGTAATAAGTTGAAGTGTAAGTACCTTGGCGAGTTACCCGAAGTTTGCGCGTCACACTCCACTCATCCGGTTTTGGATTTTGGATTTTGGATTTTTTATTAGTAGCGAGTAGTTGTCCGTTGTTGTCTTGAGTTGCTGCGATTTCAATCTCTTCTACGTCTTCAACAGATAACTCATCCGATTTTGGATTGGGGATTTTGGATTCTTGATTGACAGGAGATGATTGGCCGTTGTTGTCTTGAGTGTCGGCAGTTTCTATCCCTTCAACTTCCTCTGCTTCAACAGATAACTCATCTGCTGCATTTTCATCCTCATCTTCATCGCGGGCGAACCATTCCTCCCCCACATCTTCCAGGGCAAAAGTCGCAGTCACGCTAGCTTCGATCGTACCGCGTTTGTTTTGGGCGCTGTTCACCAAATCCGGCAAACGTTCTGCCCGCATTCCCTTAGAACTCGAAAGTCCGAGACAAAACAGCAAAGCGTCGAGGATGTTGGACTTCCCAGAACCGTTGGGCCCGGAAACCACAGTAAAACCGGGCAGCACGGGAATGGCCGTCGTGCCGCCAAAAGATTTAAAGTTAGTCAGTTCGATCCGTTTAATGTGAACCATATGCTAGGAGTAGCTTTGGCTCTAGGTTGTTGTCACAGGGTAGCACAGGCAATGGGGCGATCGACAATGTGTTAACTTTCTGGCATTGTCGATCGAACAGATATATTACACCTTTGTCAACCACCCAGCCGGCTTTTACTTAAAAAGTTCGTTGACAAAGGTACAATATGTGTGATCAGAGCGACCGCTACAAATGAACGTAAATTTTGATACAGATAAATTCATGAGACTCGATCGACATTATTTGTGCGATTAAACCTGAAAGCCTTTTCCCTAGTGAATTCCAGCAAATATAATTCCCGGAATTCCTCATGTTACCCCTAGACATATAAAAACTTTCCGGTAAAATCGAACCAAAATTAATAATGTATAAAGTAACGAAGCGCATTATGGAGGGCAAACCCATTACACCAGCTCAGAACTCATCTAACCTGCCAGCTTCACCGGAAAGCGACCAACAAGTATTGCAAATTTGGGGTCGCCAGCCCCTTAAAGGACACGTCAAAATCAGCGGCGCCAAAAACTCGGCCTTAGTCGTCATGGCAGGAGCCCTGCTATGCCCAGAGGATTGCCGTCTCCGCAACGTTCCCGGTCTAGTCGATGTCGCCCGCATGGGGCAAATTCTCTCCGCTGTAGGAGTCAACTTACAGCAGAACGGGGACGTTTTAGACATCAACGCCAGCAACCTCATAGACGCTCAAGCCCCCTACGAATTAGTCAGCCAACTGCGGGCGAGCTTCTTCATCATCGGGCCACTGCTAGCGCGTTTGGGATTTGCCAAAGTGCCCTTGCCCGGTGGGTGCGCCATCGGTGCCCGACCCGTTGAACTCCACGTTCGCGGTCTGCAAGCCCTCGGTGCCGAAGTCCACATCGACCACGGCACGGTTCACGCTTACGTCAAAGGGCCGAACCGCCGCCTGAAAGGAGCCAAAATTTATTTGGACTACCCCAGCGTCGGCGCAACTGAAACTTTGATGATGGCGGCGACTCTGGCTGAAGGAGAAACCGTGATTGAAAATGCGGCTCAAGAGCCGGAAGTCGCAGATTTGGCGAATTTCTGCCGCGCGATGGGAGCAAAAATTCAAGGCGCTGGCACGAATACGATCGTCATTTCGGGAGTTCCCAAGCTGCACGCGGTAGACTATTCAATTATTCCCGATCGCATTGAAGCCGGAACATTTTTAGTAGCCGGAGCCATCACTCACTCGGAAATCAGTTTGTCGCCGGTAATTCCCGACCACCTGACCGCAGTCATTGCCAAATTGAAGACAATTGGGGCGAAAATTATTGCAGAATCCCCCGACATTTTGCGGATAGTTCCCGGCCAAATTCACTCGGCCACAGACATCGAAACTCTGCCTTATCCCGGTTTCCCCACAGATATGCAAGCTCAGTTTATGGCTTTGCTGACGCTGAGTGAAGGCGACAGCTTGATCAAAGAAACCGTGTTTGAGAATCGCTTGCGCCACGTAGCAGAGCTCAACCGCATGGGCGCGGACATTCGCCTTAAAGGCAATGTAGCGATTGTGCGCGGAGTGTCGCGGCTGTCGGGTGCGCCGGTAGTCGCAACAGATTTGCGGGCTTCGGCGGCGTTAGTGTTAGCGGGACTTGCAGCCGATGGTGTCACCACCATCAGTAGCTTGCAGCACTTAGACCGCGGCTATGAGCAGTTAGAGGTGAAACTGCAAAAATTGGGAGCTAAGTTGCGGCGCGTCAAAGAGGGTACAGACCCGGCGACTGCTGAGGCTCCTGTCAATCCCGTGCGATCGGGTTTAAACTGTTAATTAGTCATTAGTCAGCAGTCATTAGTCATTAGGAAGAAGGAAGAAGGAAGAAGGAAGAAGGAAGAAAAATAATTCAACCTTTTTTAATTGCCAATTCATAATTCCCATTTCCCAATGACCGATGACTAACGACCAGTGACTCTTGACTAATGACTCAGGATTAAAATGTTGAACATACCGCTCATCGGTTTGAAAGCAGACCAGTTTCGCCACCCGCTAGACTTGGAAGCCACCAACACGCTCAAACAACTGCCCGGCCTAGATTTGATCGTGCGGCAGTTGCTCGGACAACTGGGCGAACAGTTTTTCATGCTGGAAAATCTGGCTTCCAGCGTCCAAGTCGGCGAAAATCAATTGCCCCACCTGCATCAATTGCTGTTGGATGCCTGCAAAACTCTGGATTTGGAGGTGCCGCAGCTTTATGTCCGCCAGCATCCGATGCCAAATGCTTACACCTTTGCGATGCGGGGAAAACAGCCTTTTGTGGTGATGCACACTTCTCTGATTGATTTGCTCACAGACGAAGAAGTTAAGGCAGTAATTGCTCACGAGTTGGGGCATTTGAAGTGCGAACACGGGGTTTACCTGACTCTGGCTAATTTAATTGTGTTGGCCGCCGGTCAAATTTCGCCTGTGGGAACCGTGCTCGCGCAGGGTTTGCAGGCGCAAATGTTGGAATGGTTGCGGTGTGCGGAATTTACGTGCGATCGCGCCGCCTTGCTCGCCACTCAAGACCCAAAAGTGGTAGCATCGCTGTTGATGAAACTGGCCGGAGGTTCGCCGACTTTAGCTCCCAAACTGAATGTCGATGCGTTTTTGGCGCAGGCCCGGGCCTACGACGACCTCAGCAGCACTCAACTGGGAGAAATGCTCAAACAAGCTCAGACGGCTCAGTTGTCCCATCCTGTACCAGTATTGCGGGCCAGAGAGATCGATCGCTGGGCAAGTTCAAAAGATTATGAATCTTTGCTTGCAAAAAATCGATCGGTGTGTTATGATGGTGAAACCCAAAAGGGCGGGTGGCGAAATTGGTAGACGCATCAGACTCAAAATCTGACACCGAAAGGTATGAGAGTTCGATTCTCTCCCCGCCCACTACTAAAAAAGCTTAATAAATCTAGGGTTCCAGATGATAAGTCTGGAACCCTAATTTATATGGCATCGGGCATCGGGCATCGGGCATCGGGCATCGGGCATCGGTAACAACAGTCATTAGTCATTAGTCATTAGTCATTAGTCGTTAGTCGTTAGTCGTTAGTCAGTCAACAGTCAACAGTCAACAGTCAACCGTTAACAGATTTTATGGGTGAAATCGCCGCTTTAGGCGCTGCATTTGTCTGGGCTCTATCTTCCACCATCTGGCAGCGAGTGGGACAGCAAATCCCCGCAGTGGTGCTCAACTTGCTCAAAGGCGCGATCGCCCTTTTCATGCTCCTTGCCACTGTACTAATTTTAGGTAAACCCTTACCCGCAATCAACCCTAATATTTTAGCAATGCTGCTGATCAGCGGCGGCCTAGGAATTGGCATCGGAGACACCGCTTTCTTTATCGTATTAAAATATTTAGGCGCGAGGCGAACGCTGCTTTTAGAAACCCTATCTCCCCCTTTAACAGCTTTATTGGGCTTAATATTTTTGCAAGAAAAGTTATCGGCCATTGCTTGTACTGGCATTCTTTTAACTATCTGCGGCGTAGCGTGGGTAATTGCAGAACGAACAGCCGAAACAACCTTACCATCCAAACATCTTTGGCAGGGATTAGCCATTAGTTTATTAGGACAAACAACCCACGCCGTTGGAGCAATTTTATCCCGCGCCGCCTTCACTCAAATAGATATTGATCCCCTGTGGACGGCGGCCTTGCGTTTGAGCGGTGGTATGGCAGTCATGCTATGCTTTTTGAAGCCAACAAACCTTGACAGTTTCAAACAATTAAAATCCCAAAAAATATTAGCTGCAATAATTCTGGCAGCTTTTTTAGGAACCTATCTCGGGATTTCCCTGCAACAGACTTCACTGAAATATGCACCCGCAGCAATCGCTCAAACACTCAGTTCTACCAGTCCCCTATTTATACTGCCTTTAGCGGTGCTGGCGGGCGAAAAAGTGAGCATTCGGGCTGTTTTGGGGGTAGTTGGTGCGATCGGCGGAATCGCCTTATTATTGGGTTTGAAGTGATGAGATTTGATATCAATTCCGGTGCCACCGTCAGGTGATTGTTGACTGTTGACTGTTGACGGGCGGGTCGAAAAACTGAATGGTTGAGTGTTAACTGTTGACTCGATTAGGCACGGCGCCGTGTCGAAAGCTGTGGGTAATATTAATTCCGATGCTACCGGATTTGATATCACAACTCCGACAAGTGGAAACAAAACTCTACGGAGAGATTGAGAAGCAAATTGCAACCGCTCGCCAGAAGGAAGAGGAAGTGATTTATGCTTCTAATACTTGGGTAAAATAATTGGCAAAAGTACATTGCCGAATGTCCACAAATCGGCCGAGTTGACCAAGAAGGCGAAACCATAGAAGAAGCAATCGTCAATCTTAAACAAGCTACAAAACTCTATCTCGAAGAATGTCCATTATTAGATCCCCGACTTCTTTAATAAGTCGGGGATCTAGCTACTCTTACAAATTGCAACTCATATCCCCAGATAATTGACTGAAACGCGCATTTTCCCGATAGTCTACCGGACAATCAATCACGCAAGGGACATCTTGAGCCAGGGCTTCTTTCAGAATCGGAATTAAATCCGTTGCAGATTCCACTCGATAGCCTTTTAAACCCATACTTTCCGCAAATTTCACAAAGTCGGGATTGCCAAATTTGACGAAATCGGAATGACCAAAATGATCTTGCTGCTTCCATTCAATTAACCCGTAACCGCCGTCATTAAAGATCAGCGTCACAAAATTAGTACCGACTCGCAAAGCAGTTTCTAACTCTTGGCAATTCATCATAAAACCGCCGTCGCCGGTGGCTGCTATTACTTTGCGATCGGGATAAACGAGTTTTGCAGCCACCGCACCCGGAATCGCAATTCCCATCGCCGCAAATCCGTTAGAAATCAAACAGGTATTCGGGCGATCGCAATGATAGTGCCGCGCGATCCACATTTTGTGAGCTCCCACATCAGATATAAGAATATCTTCCGGGCCCAGGACTTGCCGCAAATCGTAAATGAGTTTTTGTGGCTTGATCGGAAAACCGTCGTCGGCTGCATATTGTTCGTACCCAGCGCGAATATCCGCCCGCAATTGCTTAGCAAAAGGGTCTACTTTCTCCATGCGATCAGCACGCTGCAAAATTTCATTGAGGGAATCAGAAATATCCCCCACAACTTCTATAAGAGGAATATAACTGCTGTCAATTTCTGCTGGCAAAGATCCAATGTGAATAATCGGAATTTTTCCTTCGGGATTCCACTTTTTCGGGGAATATTCAATCAAATCGTAGCCAACAGCAATCACTAAATCCGTTTCTTCAAAAGCACAGCTAATATAATCCCGTTTTTGCAATCCCGTCGTCCACAGTGCCAAAGGATGAGTATAAGGAATAACACCTTTACCCATGAAAGTATTAGCTACAGGAATATTCAATCGAGTAGCAAATTGTGTCAAAGCATCGCTGCCATTAGCACGGATTGCGCCGTTTCCTACTAAAAGCAGAGGACTTTTTGCCTTGGAAATTGCCACAGCGGCTTTATTCAAGCTTTGGTAAGCGCCAAAAGTTTTTTCCCGGTTGTCTTTGGTGAGTGGCTGTCCTTCAGCAGGCATTGCTGCGATATTTTCAGGTAAGTCAATGTGAACAGCTCCCGGCTTTTCACTTTGAGCTACTTTAAAGGCTTTGCGGACAATTTCTGCCGTCGTGCTGGGGCGAACAATTTGAGCATTCCACTTAGTAACTGGCGCAAACATGGCGACCAAATCTAAATATTGGTGCGATTCTATGTGCATTCTGTCTGTGCCGACTTGTCCGGTAATTGCTATTAAAGGAGCGCCGTCTAAGTTGGCGTCAGCAACTCCTGTCATTAAGTTAGTTGCGCCAGGGCCCAAAGTGGACAAGCAAACGCCGGCTTTGCCGGTGAGACGACCGTAAACGTCTGCCATGAAAGCGGCGCCTTGTTCGTGGCGAGTAGTAATAAATTTAATTGAAGAGTTTCTCAGGGCTTCTAGAACTTCTAAATTTTCTTCTCCTGGAAGTCCGAAGACGTATTCGACACCTTCATTTTCTAAACATTGTACCAATAGTTGAGCTGTGTTCATTTCCGTTTTTCTCCTCGGTTAATGGGGGTTGTGGGTCTTTCTTTTTCAACCGATCGCAAAAATACGAGATGGGAATTTTTAACCGCAGGTCAACGCAGATAAACGCAGACTGATGTAGATTTGTGCGATCGGTTGTAGAGTGGGAGCTTATTTCACCCACACTGTTTTTATGTTAACAAATTCGTGCATTCCTTGGATGCTCAATTCGCGTCCGTAACCGGAGCGTTTGATGCCGCCGAAGGGCAATCTGGGGTCGGATTTTACTAAACCGTTGATGAATACCGCGCCGGCCTCTAGTTCGGAAATAAATCGATCGCTCTCTGAGTTTACTGTAGTCCAAGCTGACGCACCCAAGCCAAAAGATGTGCTATTTGCGAGGGCGATCGCCTCATCGATGCCTGCAACTCGGAATACTAAAGCTACGGGCCCGAAAAATTCTTCTTGACGGGCAGAGGCATTCGGCGGAATATCTGCCAGAATAGTTGGCAAGTAGAAATTGCCGGTCTTTTCTGACAATGGGCGGCCACCTGTCAGAAGTTTTGCTCCCGATTGGACGCAAGTTTGCACTTGATTGTCCAAGTCTTTGAGGATTGCGGGAGTAGCTAAAGGCCCGATATCGGTTTCTGGCAACATCGGATCGCCTACTTTTAATTGCTCGAATTTTTCGACAAATCCTGTGATGAATTCGTCGGCAATCTCTTCTGCTACAATAAAGCGTTTGGCGGCGATGCAAGATTGACCGTTATTAAGCATCCGGGATGTCACAGCAGTTGATAAAGCTGCTGCTAAATCGGCGCTGGACATCACAATATATGGGTCGCTTCCTCCCAATTCCAGCACTACTTTTTTCAAATTTTTGCCCGCATTTGCTGCCAAACTTTCACCCGCTGGTTCGCTACCGGTGAGAGTTGCTGCTTTTATACGATCGTCCGCAACGATATCGGCTACCTTGTCCGAACCCACTAACAAAGTTTGAAAAACTCCTTCGGGAAAGCCAGCAAGCGTAAAAATTTCTTCGATTTTCAAAGCGCACTGAGGCACGTTGGAAGCGTGTTTGAGCAAGCCGACATTGCCCGCCATCAGTGCTGGCGCCGCAAACCGAAAAACTTGCCAAAATGGGAAATTCCAGGGCATAACGGCTAAAATAGCGCCCAGCGGTTGGTAGCGGACAAAGCTGCTGCTAGCGTCAGTGGTTGCCGGTACGTCGGCCATAAATTGAGCGGCATTTTTGGCGTAATACCGACAAACTAAGGCGCATTTTTCCACTTCGCCGATCGCAGATTTGAGCGTTTTACCCATTTCCAGGGTCATCATTTCAGCGTAAATTTCGCGATCGCGCTCCAAGATGTCTGCCACTTTCTGCATCCACAGGGCTCGCTGCTCAAAAGGCAGGTAGCGGTATTTGTTAAAAGCTTGCTGTGCTAATTCCAGCTTAGCTTCTATTACCTCATCCGCGATCGGCTCGAAAGTTTTCAGCGTTTCTCCCGTTGCCGGGTTGATAGTAGCAATAGCCATTGTTTCATCTCCTGTGTGAAAAACACAAAACTCCCTTCTAGTTTTCAAGCTAGGCGGGGAGTTGTATCAAGGTATTACAAAAATGGGATTTACAGCCACGTTTTCAGGTCTTGTCAATTTGCAAGTGCCGCGATTTTTTTAAATTGCTAGATTTTAATTATAGTGCAGATTATCGAGCGCAAATCTTAAGAAAATTCCACTCTTAAACTGATGTTTGGCGAGAAAAACCTTGGCAGAAGGGCGATCGGAGCTTGCTGCTGCAATCGGCATCACCTGACACGCATCAAGCACATCGAGTCTGCAAGCCCTCCGAAAATATTGTTCTGTTCGGCTACACAATAAGGGAGCGATCGCAAAGAGCGCGATCGAATATTTTGCAGGCGACATACGATCGATTACTGTCTTAGAAGGACGCGGAGGGCGGTTGAGCGCCAATTTAAATTACCAGAACTGGTTGCAGAAGTCATCAAACTACTAGCAGCAGCAAAAGTGGCAACAGACCCTTGGATGGGATTGTTTGCTAAGCGGTCTGAGCTAATTTGTGAGATACTGGCAGAAGCTTTGAGAAATCCGGCCGCACCTCACCAAGGTCTTGACCATCGTATTCCAGATCGGGGATCTTGGTAGCGAGAGGTTGCTGCTTGGGAAGAACAGCAAAATTGAGAATAAATATGAAAAGTCGAATTTTAGTTCTAGCTGCTTTAGTCGCCTCCCTTGGGTTAGCGCTACCCAGCAAGGCCACCAGCATCAACGAACAAAGCAACGAACAGAGTGTAGAAACAAAGCTGTTAGCTCAGTCGAGTTGGGTTTCAGTTAAACCTGGAGAGTATTTTCAATTCGAGATGCCGGGGACACCCCAAGACTCGGCACCGGGACAGCCTAGAGTCAGACAGCGCAGATTCGAGTGGAAAGATAGCAATTCTCTTTTTCGAGTTACTTATATAGATTACGGCGTCGGTAGCATTCCCGAGAATAATTTCGATCGAGAGGTGTCCAACATTCTACAGTCATTGAACAAAACTTACTTATTAGATCGGGGACAAAATATGCCGCTGGACGAGTACCCCGGACGAGAATTCCGGGAGGCTTCACCAAAAGGAGTGTTCGTTCTCAGGTTGTACGCTAAAACAAACGTACTTTATATACTTCGGGCTGAATCTAGCGAGGAGAATGCGAATCGGTTTGTCAATTCATTCAAGTTTTGTCAGTGGAGTCATTGCGGTAACGTGCCTTAAATCAATTTGTACCCCTGTCTTTCCTGAAGCGAGCCGTATTGAGGTGCGTCTCTTGCGGATGTAAGCGATCGCTACTTCAGGCGAATCAATGTACTACTCTCCTCTGGGAATCGCCTGCAGTTCCGAGCGGAGAGACTCATTTTATTTCAATGCTATTTTAGCTATTTCCGGGCCGATCGCTGGTGCTACTTTTAAGGCTAATGCTCCTAATTATATCATAATAATTTTAAATATTTCTGCTCGATCGTAAACTCTTCCATTTAATACCGTTTACTTTTGTATTTGACTGATTAAAACCGCAGAGACGCAGAGAACGCAGAGGAAGAAAAGAGAGGGATTGGATATAATTACCAAAGATTCGGGTAGCCAACCCGAAGATCAACTACCCGAATCTAAGGCTATTCCCCTACCTCAAACAGACTGTTCCTGGACGTAATCCTGCACGTAAGACTGATAGTAATACCTGCTGCCTTTATCGTTATTCGCCACCATTCCCAACAGCGGAATACCCGCCATTTTCAAATCTTCAAAAGCCAACAACAGCGCCTCCCGCTCAGTTTGATGCAGCCCTACTACCAGCATCAATCCGTTAGTGTGAGCCGCCAACAAATTCGCATCCGCCAAACCCAAAAGCGGTGGAGTATCGTAAATTACTAAATCAAAATGACTTGACAAAGCTGCCATTAAATGAGTCATTTTTCGGGAAGAAAGCACCTTTGTGGGATCGAGAGGAACCGGGCCGGAAGTTAACACAAACAAATTTTCATCACGGGGCGATCGCAAAATCACCTGTTGCACATCCACATCCTCAGCAATCACATTGTGCAAGCCTTGCCAATTCGGTAAACCCAGCATTTCGTGTACCTGCGGGCGCCGCAAATCCCCATCCACCAACAGCACTTGCTGGCCCATTGCAGCCGCCGCCCGCGCCAGATTTACTGCTACCGTAGACTTGCCGTCACCTACTTGACAAGAAGTAATTACGCAAGAATTAATCGGAGTATCAACGTTTAGTAAGCGAATATTCGCATTGAGCGATCGAAAAGCTTCTTGAAAAGCATCCGTCGGCATCGGCGAAATTGCCACATCCACCGGGCTTGTCTCAGCAGGAGGAAGTCTCAAAATTTTATCGCTAGCAGGAATTACCCCCAACAAAGGCAGGCGAATCGACTGTTTGACATCCTCTGGAGTTTGGAACACCGTTTTATTTTTAAACCGTTCCGCCAACTGCGCCGCCAGCATACCGAACAGCAAACCAGCCAATCCCCCGAAAGCCAAATTCAAAGGCATAATCGGAGCAACAGCCCTCAACTCGCCATTTTTGTAACGTGGAATTTCCGGCTTAGCAATAACTTCCCAAGCCACCTCTTTTTTGCCCACAGCTTCAAGCTGCAAAGCTTGCTGTTTTGCCAGCAAACCATTCAGCGTATTGTTAGTTAAATCCAACTCGCGCTGCAAATCGGAATAGCGCCGCAAAATCACCGGGAATTTTTGAGAGTATTGATTCAACTGCTTAGCAGCTTGTTCCAAAACTTGATTCCGCACGCCCAGCACCTGAATTAAATTAGCAGTACCGATAAACTGCTCGATTAACTTAATCCGCACCGGATCTTGAAAAGCCAGCACTTGTGAATTTACCTTACCTAAATCAGTTCCCAGAACCTGTTGGGCTTCTTTCTTCAACAAAGGAATCAGGTTCTTGCGCTGTTCTCGCAACAATTGCATTTGCGGAGTTTCGTCTGTAAACGTAGCCGAGTTAATCGCAATTTGCCCTTCTAATTGTTGCAATTGAGTCAGCATCCCTTGATAGCGGGGAGCTTGACTCAGAGCCGATGCCATCAGCGCTTGCTGCTGGTTCAGTCCGAGCTGATTTTGCAGATTGGAATAGAGCAATCTCTGCTGATTGAGCTGCGCTTGCGCTTCCAATCTTTGCGTTTGAAGTTCACTGATTTGCTGCGCGAGTTGTTGCGTTTGAATTTGCGGGTCAATGAAATTGTACTGCTGCCGCAATTTTTGAATTTCTGTTTGCAGAGCTTGTTGGCGTTTTTGCTGATTGGGAATTTTCGATTTCACAAAATCCAGAGTCTGACTAATTTGAGTTGTGGTATCTTGCACGCTGTAGTTGCGGTAGCCTAGCGCAACTTTTTCCAAAACAAACTGAATTTTTTTCGGATCATAATCCCGATATCTAACTTCGATAATCTTGGTATTTTTGAAGCGATTAATTGACAACCTAGTTTCCTGAGAAAATGGCAAATTCTCTGCTTTTTGGTTGAAGAGGTAGTTGTAATTTATTTCGGGATACTTAGCCTGCAACTGTTTAATAATCGGCGACATTACTTGCGGGCTTTGCAAAACTTGAATTTGGGATTCGTAGTCAAAACCGGCATTTTCTGTCGTCGCAGGACCCGCTGGTTGCAATTTCAGCTCACCGGAGTATATTTTTGCTAAAGTATTTTGCGTAACTGCTGGTTCTACTAATAATTGAAAGCGCCCTTCGTACTCGCTTTTTTGATTTAGTGTCCAGGCGAAAACTCCGGTAGTCACTGCGGCTGCTACGCCGATGACTAAGATGGAGCGACTGCGGCAAACTTCCCAAAAACTTAACTCTTCTGCCTCGGTTTTGTTTCTGCCTAAAAATTGATCTTCTTCATAAAGCCCTGAAGACATTTTTTGCAGATCAGCGGTTTTTTTATGATTAAAAAGTGCTACTGGAGATTGTTTCCCTGGTTTCATTTGATTTCTACAACTTATTAGTTTAAACGTCTGTATTGGTGGCGGAGTTTCAGGAAATCGGTTGATTCCTAGATTACCAAACCGCATTTTTTTTATAAAGCGGGTTTCTGAGGTCTTAATGCCAGTCTATTCAAATCACCGAAAAATATCGAACAACCGAAATATTCCTAACAGCGGGCTGAGAGGAGCGAGAGTCCCGCCTACATTATCAGAGAACGTAGCGCGACCCGATCGCCTTACCATAATTACATCATTATTTTGCAGTTTGGGATTAGTTTCTTCATTGGCAGTTGCGGAAAAATCAACCTTAACATTTAGCTGCGAAACGGTGCCGTTAGGATTGAGGCGAATTAAATTCACCGAATCCATTTCTGCCCGCGCTTTATTAAAACCTCCCGCTGCTACCAGCGCTTGATTTAAAGTAGTGTTGGGCAGCACCGCAATCGCTCCGGGTTTCACGACTTCTCCCACAATGTTCACCCTAATCGTATCCGGTGAAAAATTAGAATTAGCAACTTGTTCGTCTTGGGTTTCATCAAGGTTTTCGGCTTTGGGAACGATTACCGTATCTCCCTGTTGCAGTGCTAAATCTTGGGATACATCTCCCCCTTCCAAAAGTTGCCACAAATTCACATTAATAATTTGTTCTGTACCCGCCCGTGTCAGGCGGCGAACTTGTATTTGTCTGATATCAGCTACCGGCGTAATGCCGCCCGCCATTTTAATTGCCCTCGTTACAGTTTGCTGCAAAACAGTTTCCCCGCCGTTGGTTTCGCTGGCAGCAAACAAACCAGAATTTTCACCCATTTCATTCTCTTGTACCCTACTTTGAGCCTCTTTTGCCAAAGTATAAGTACCGGGGCGAGTTACTTCGCCCACCACAGCAATATTAATTGGTTGAGTGCTTTGTCCGGTAATGTTAGCTACTGCTAAAGTCGGTGCTTCTTGGCGGTTGAGGCTAGTTACAGTGGGAATAAATATAGTATCGCCGTCGCGCAAAGTCATATCGGCCCGCAAATCGCCGTTTTGCAATAATTCCCACAAATCCACACTAATAATTTGTTCCGGTGCGTTGCGCTGGGGGCGGCGGATTTTGATTTGCCGCACGTCTGCTGACTGGGTAATTCCGCCGGCCATTCGCAGAGCCCGCGATATCGTTGGCATTTGAGTTCCCATTTGCTCTGCTGTGCCTCCGGGGCCTGCTGCTGAGGATATTGTATAGGCTCCGGGGCGGTTGATTTCGCCCGCGATCGCAATTTGCAACGGACGTGCCGCTAGCAGTTTCAGGGTAATCCAAGGACGTTTGAGGTATTTGCCGTATTTGTCTTTAACAACATTAGAAGCTTGTTCTAGGGTCATCCCGTACACCGCAACGCTGCCAATCAACGGCAAATTCAGGGAACCGTCTGCCTGTACTTGGTGTTGACCGTTGGGGCCGCTGTATTCCGGGACGTTGAAGATGTCCATTTGAATACGATCGCCCGCGCCTAAAGTGTAAACTTCCGATCGTACACTTGAAGGTTCACTTGCCGGAAATCCTGGAAATCCGGGCGCTGCGGGTACTTGTACAGGAACAGGAGAACCCGCATCAGCAGGAGGAGGAGGAGGAGGCATAAACTGGGCCGCTGCAGGAGATGAACCCACCGCCGCGAGCACTGACACTGTTAAAAATTTGACCGTGAAACCTTTGACAGTATTGAATTTTGAATAGTTTTTGCTCGCCATCGCCTTTTGCCCCTATCCGCTTCCTACCCCGCCACCATCAAATGTAACCCAACTCTTCTAACTTGCTCAGAACTTTTTTAACACTCTCTTCCACACTTTCTCGCTCTGTGTAACAAATAATCTCAGGATTAAGCGGTTCTTCATAAGGATCGTCAATTCCCGTAAAACCCTTAATTTCTCCTGCTCTGGCCTTAGCGTATAGCCCCTTGACATCGCGACCTTCGCACACTTCTAACGGCGCTGTGACATATACTTCAACAAAATTGGGCTCCATTGCTCTAATTTCGTCGCGAATTGCTCTGTAGGGGCTAATAGCTGCTGTCATTGCCGCTACTCCATTGCGGCTCAGCAGGTGAGCTACAAATCCAATCCGCCGAATATTAGTATCTCGGTCTTCTTGGCTAAATCCCAAACCTTTTGACAAGTTGGTGCGAACGACATCTCCATCCAATATTTCAACTTTGCAACCTCTTGTCTTCAATTCGGGTTCGAGAGCTTTGGTGATAGTTGTCTTGCCGGAACCGCTCAGCCCGGTGAACCACAAAATAAAACCTTTTTCCATTTTCAGCCGTTAATTAGTAACTAGGAAATTATTAAGACGTAAAACTTTATAGATGCTGTTCCCTTTTTTCTATTATCGTTATTCGCGGTGTCATCTTGCCAATATTTGCGCGCCAAAAGTGAGAAATCAAAATTTGCGATCGCTCCTGCAGTCATTTAGTAACAAAATTGTGCGCTCGCTGCATACATAATTCCCGATTTATTATTTGTCAAGTCTTGACACAGTAAAATTCAATGCGCGATCGCCAACGCCGAACATCTATCCTCTGGATGCTTGTGGTCGCACCTTACATGATAAATGAGCCTCTTGCAATCTAAAATCTAAAATCTAAAATCTAAAATCCTATTCCCCATGTCCCCAACCTTAAAAGCAGATGTTTTGGTAGTCGGTGGCGGCACCGGCGGCACTGCAGCAGCCGTGCAAGCAGCCCGCCGAGGTGCCAAAACAATTTTAGTAAGCGAATTCCCCTGGCTGGGAGGAATGCTGACTGCCGCAGGCGTTGCTGCCCCCGATGGCAATGAATTAGCAGCTTTTCAAACCGGTTTGTGGGGCGCATTTTTGCGGGAACTCCAGCAGCGACAGCCGGGAGGTTTGGATTGGGGCTGGGTAAGTTTTTTTACTTACGATCCCCGCACCGGTGCTGAAATTTTCGCTGATTGGGTTAAATGTTTGCCGAACTTGCACTGGATTTCTGGACAAACTGCTCAAGATGTGCTTTATGAAGGAGATCGCATTTCTGGCGTCCGGTTTGCAGATTTTACGGTTTCCGCCAAAATCACTTTAGATGCAACGGAATTGGGAGATTTGCTGGCTTTAGCGGATGTTGGACACCGCTGGGGTTGGGAATTCCAAGCCGAGTGGGGAGAACCCAGCGCGCCGGCTGCCTCTAATGCTCTCACAGAGCGGTATTCGGTGCAAGCTCCGACTTGGGTGGCAATCATGCAGGATTTTGGCGAAGGTGCGGTTGCGCCAGAAATTCCCGCGCCGCCTATTGACAATCCCGATCGATTTACTGGTGCTTGGGACGGTTACACTCCAGAACAATTTCTCAATTACGGCAGGCTTCCGGGGGAATTGTTGATGATTAATTGGCCGATTCGAGGTAATGATTATGGTGAAGGAGTCGATCGACTAATTGCATCTGAAGCCTCTCGACAAGAATTCCTGCAAGAAAGTCTGTGGCACACTCAAAGTTTCGCCCGCTTCATTCAAACGCAACTCGGCCGCCGCTACGGCCTCGCACAGAATATTTTCCCCATTTCAACGATCGACAATCAACAAAATTCTTCCCTTCTTTCTTCCTTTGCCTTACATCCTTACTACCGAGAAAGTCGGCGCTTGCGAGGGATAAGTACAGTCACAGAACAAGATATTTTGCCTATTGTCGGTGGAAGAGTCGCGAAGTTGCCGATAAATTCTGAGGGCATTTGTGAAACAATTGCGATCGGCAACTATGCCAATGACCACCACTACACCAGTGGCGACATTCCTCTGCAGCCCAAATCGATCCGCTGGGGCGGCCGCTGGACGGGAACTCCGTTTACCATTCCTTACAGCGCGCTAATTCCTGCGAGTACAGACGGTTTGCTAGTCTGCGAAAAAAATATTTCCGTCTCTCACATCGCCAACGGTGCAACTCGCTTGCAACCGACGGTAATGAATATTGGACAGGCTGCCGGGATGGCGGCGGCTTTGTGCGCGGAAGCTGGATGTCAGCCGCGCGATTTGTCTGTCAGGGTGTTGCAGGAGGCTTTGCTGCAAGATGCTTCGGCTAGGGCGGCGGTTGTTCCTTTATTTAATTTGACACGGGAGCGATCGGACTGGCTGGATTGGCAACGCTATTATCTCGATCGACCTGAAGCATATCCCGCCAGCGGCGAATGTCAGCAGTCAGTAGAGACACAAAGCAGTCAAACAGCAAATACCCACAGCCAATTTTCTGGCATTTTCCGTCGCCTCGGCGAACAAGACTGGACACTAACGCTGACAAGCCCTGCATCCTTAGCCGGTCAAACTTGGCAACTCGTGACTTTGGACTCGGAAACCGACAGATTTTTACAGAATTGCGAAACCGAAAAGCCTCTGACAGTATGGGGCAGGCTGAATTCGGCAGGTGCTTGGCTGCTGTCGGAATCCGTAGAATTGAAGAGGTAAGGTTTTTTGCACAGATCCGAAAATTGCACAGATATCTATCCTGATAGATCAGGGCAAGTCCGTATCACGTAATAGACACTGACACGGATACTACCCATGCAAATCTACACTGCAATTGCTTTACTGAGCCTGTTGGGCATTACCTTGAGTGCCAGCGCCGCTCAAGCTTTTGAATCTGCATTCCCCATGCTCGAAACTGCCACCGCCCAATATATGTTGTCAGCCCAAACCCAACAAAAGGGCGAGCGTGGTCCTGAAAGGGGCAGTGGACGCAGGCAGTTTAGCGAGCCTAATGTTTACACTCATGCGCTACAAGATTTCTAATGCCACTGGACACAAGCGATGACCACAACTGAGTTGCTTCGGGCCGTTCATTTGATCACTCGATCGGATTTTCTGGGATTCTAGTTTTTCAGGTTAAGCAACAACTGCACTTTTTGTGGACAGTTCTGAGGAGATTCTTTTTTGTGTAAAAAATGGTAGCATATAAACCTTGAACCGCCATCTACCTAGAGATAGATTCTAGGATATGGCGGTTTTATATTGAAAACGCTTCTATTAAACAGGAATTACCCACAAGCCTCTGATCATCTGGGTTTTTCAATCGATATCCTTCGCTATCCACGCCTTATTATAGCTGATCAAACCGGGTTTCGGCATCCATGACTCTTCAAGAATTAGGGGCTCGGAGTCGCCTCAAATTCCTGGGAACGCAACAGTTATTTACCTTCTCCCCCCCACAGGTAGGGTTTAATTTTCAACCGCTGCACTATAATTAACTTGCGATAACTAACTTATATATAGGTAAACTGTCAGCGCAGAGGGTGCAGCAATCTACTTAAATTGGCCACCAATAAGAACCACTTATGCGGTGTGGATCGCCTTTAAGCCCATGCCCCTGTTACCTCAGGGAAATTAACTAACCTGAATATTAGGGTAGCTGGCAAGCTTTCCGGCGACAGTCGGCTATGCTTGATTCGGCGCTCTCGCAATAATTTAATGGAGGATGACAAAATGCCTCCTAATTTGGCTATTTCGGGGATAGTGATGAAAAATGACTCTTTGGATCTGGTCAAAAGCCTCAGCCCTAGTGCAATGGATCAGATCATGCTATATCTGGCGTTTAGCGCCATGAGAACCAGTGGGCACAGGCACGGGGCGTTTCTAGACGCGGCCGCAACGGCGGCTAAGTGTGCCATTTATATGACTTATATGGAGCAGGACAACAACCTGCGGATGACCGGACACTTGCATCACATTGAGCCTAAACGGGTGAAGGTGATTGTTGAAGAAGTCCGGGAAGCTCTGACTCAGGGAAAATTGCTGAAAATGTTGGGTTCGCAAGAACCTAGGTATTTGATTCAGTTTCCTTATGTCTGGTTGGAACAGTATGGTTGGATGCCGGGACGCCCTCGCATTCCGGGAAACAATTTGACTGTAGATGAAAAAAAATATCTCGAAGGCAAGATTCCTCCAAATCCGCCTGATGCTCAACTGATCAATTCTTTTCAGTTTATGGAGTTGATCGAGTTTCTGCACAGGCGATCGCAAGAAGATATGTCTCCAGAAAGGCGAATGCCTTTGAGCGAAGCTCTAGCAGAACACATTAAGCGGCGCTTGATCTATTCTGGGACTGTCACTCGCATTGATTCTCCTTGGGGAATGCCGTTTTATGCCCTCACCCGCGCTACTTACTCTCCGGCAGAGCAGGAAGAGCGGACATTTACTATGGTTGAGGATACGGCTAGATATTTCCGACTGATGAAGGATTGGGCGGAAAAACAACCGAAGGTGATGCGAATTATGGAGACTTTGGATATTCCGCCGGAACGGCTCGACCAAGCCCTGGAGGAATTAGATGAAATTATTCGCAATTGGGCCGATCGCTATCACAAGCGGGGCGAGCCGACGATGATTGTACAAATGGTGTTTGGGCCGCAAGACGACGCTTAGTTTGATTAGTTTGATTAGTTATTAATCATTAGTCATGAGTTGATTGCTTGAAACTAATCACTAATGATTAATAGCTAATAGCCCTGGACGGCGCAACCGGGTTTTTTCCAAAAATACTTTGTTATATCATGTCCGATCGAGTGACCGCGATTAAAAGGGCGGGTTTTTGAGATTGTCAATTATTGACAGATATTTTTCGTGCGGGGAGCCCCTAACGTATTAGGGTAATCGACCGGACATAATATTAATCGTTTGAATTATGCGTAAAAAACCAGGTTTATTGGGTCGCGAATGCGTCCAGGATTAACTAAGCTAAAAAAGCTCTCCAGGTCGCCGCTAAAATAATCGCTGCGATCGCTCCTATGAGTGTATTAAAAAAATTTACCACCTCGTTCGTCAGCCACTCAAACTTTGATTGCACGGTCGCGCCAATGACGCTCTCGATGTTCGTGGCAATAAACGCTGCAATAACACAAAAAACAATTCCTGTCAAGTCAATTAAACCGACGGCCCAACTTAAAAGCGCAATCAAAATTGAGCCGACAATACCCGCGATCGTTCCTTCCAAACTTACGGCCCCTTCCGTACCCCTAGGTACAGGCTGCAAGCTGGTAATCAAAAAAGTCCGCTTTCCGTAAGCTTTGCCGATTTCGCTGGCGCAGGTATCCGAAAGTTTGGTGCAAAAACTCGCCGCGTAACCCAGCAATAACAGGGAAATAGCATCTTGTAGGACAGGCATCTTGCCAGTCTCTCCTAAAATATTGCCAGTCTCTCCTAAAATAGATAATGCCAAAACTCCCAAAGCGCAAAGAGTAGCGGTTAAAGCAGAACCCCAGACATTTTCTGGGCCTCTGGCGCCTGAACGCTTTTCTGCTATGCCTTCTGCTTCTTTTTGGGCTTTGCCGATGCGGGTAACTCCCGATCCGACAAGAAAGTAAAACATCACCACAGCATAGCCTTGCCATCCCAAACAGCCCCAGATGAGGACGCCCAATACCCAGCCGTGAAATTGGCCAGCGGGAGTGAGCAATTTTTTAGGAGCAATGGTGGCGATCGCGAGTAAAACTGTATTTAGGGCGATCGCCACCAACCAAGGATTAGACCAAGATAAATAATTAAAGAACAATTCTGAATTCTGCATTTACTATCTCCATGAACCAAGTCTTATTTCATCTTGCCTTCCCCGTGACCGATATCGCCCAAACCAAAGCGTTCTATGTAGACGGGCTGGGCTGCGAACTAGGTCGCGAATCCCCGAATTCTGCGATTATGGGTTTGTGTGGCCATCAAATTGTCGCCCACGTCAGCCACGAACCTTTGACGCCTCAGCGAGGCATCTATCCCCGGCATTTTGGATTAATTTTTACTTCCGAAGCTGACTGGGAAGCGTTGCTAGAAAAAGCCCAGCAAAACAACTTAAATTTCTATCAAGAACCGAGACGGCGATTTGTCGGTTTGCCTACAGAACACCGTACTTTCTTCTTAGAAGACCCTTTCCACAATATACTTGAGTTCAAGTATTATTGTGAAGCTGAAGCAATTTTTGGTCGCAGCGAATACGCTGAAGTTGGCGATGCAGTTTGATATCTAGTCCGGTAGCGATTTGCCGCCTGTGGGGGCGGGTTTAGGAAATTGTTGGTTTTAGGCAATTACTGTAGGTGAAACCTGCCCCTACAAAATTTGACATTATATAGCAATCCTAAATCATTTGTGAATTTCTTACTCCCTCCCCTTGATAAGGGGAGGGTTGGGGTGGGGTAAAA
>NZ_JAUBRC010000019.1:0-18694 GCF_036701635.1 Microcoleus sp. N9_B4
TCTACGCCCAAAACATTTTTGAGGAGATATGACTACGCACTCTTTTGTGCCCAGAGTAGTCAGCCTGGGAACCCTAGGGATAGGGATATTAAGACTGAAATGTCTTAAGAATCCCCGTGCCTTAAGGCCGGGGAGTGTCAAGTGAAGTGCATTTATTCTTGGGTAAGGTGCGCCTAGCGCACCCTACTATTTGTTTGGTGAGCCTAGCGCACTTTACGACTAAGTGGTTTAAACTATGTTTGTGCGTTACCAGCGTGCAAACCGCACTCTTTTACGGTCGCTTCTTCCCACCACCAGCGACCTTCGCGTTCGTGTTGGTTCGGCAATACCGGCTTCGTACAAGGTTCGCAACCAATACTTACAAAACCGCGTTCGTGCAACTTGTTGTAAGGCACATCCAAAGCGCGAATGTATTCCCAAACCTCTGCCGAAGACCAGTTTGCTAAGGGGTTGAATTTAATTAATTCATGGTCTGGAGTTGAGAATGCACTGTCAACTTCAATGACCGGAATACCGTTGCGGGTACTGGGACTTTGGTCTTTCCGCTGACCGGTAATCCAAGCATCAAGAGTATTCAATTTGCGGCGCAGCGGTCTGACTTTCCGCACGCCACAGCATTCTTTGTGGCCGTCTTGATAAAAACTAAACAATCCCTTTTCTTCTACTAGGGCTTGTACTTCTGCTGCATCGGGAAACATTACTTCTAATTTAATGCCGTAATGTTTTCTGACTTGATCCAAAAACTGATAAGTTTCTGAGTGCAATCGTCCGGTGTCTAGGGTAAAAACGCGGAAATTCTTGGTTATTTTTGAGGCAATATCGATCAGAACTACATCTTCAGCCCCGCTGAAAGAAATGGAGATATTGTCAAAATTTTCTAAGGCAAATTTGAGAATGTCTCGCGGTGTTTTTTGACTGTATTCTGCTTCTAGCGCGGCAATGTTGAGATTTCTTTGGATGGCAACCATATGTTCGGATTTTCGGTGTTCTTTTCCTCTAGCCCTTGATTATAGCCGATCGCCGTCTCTCCCTCACTGACTACTTTGACAATCAAGCAATGTCGTCCGGGGCCGCCGGATTCATCCGTGAAGCGAGAAAAAAGCTCCGACTGCTCATCACCAGCCCCCGGATTTATCAGTGGGAGCACTTTCTCCAATTCTAAAATCTACAATCTACAATCTAAAATCGATTGACCCCATCTTGCAACAGTCTTTTCGCCTGATCCCACAATCAATCTCAAGGATGGCGCCCGCTGGTAGCAGTTTTGGTGAACCCAACACTCCTCTACTGGGTAAAATGGGATTGCCGCGCGGTCAATTTATTTGGCGCCACAATTATAAACTACAGACAATAAAATTCTTTAAATGTCATTGTTGCCATCCTCAAATTGGGGTTCTATTATTAATTAAATAATAGCGCTAACTCAGCAATATACTGCTGTTTGTTAAGTGAAATCAATTTTTGTCACTACCAGTATTGACCGCGATCTACCTACTTTTAATTGGCAGTTATTTGCGCCAATTAAATAACTTAACTAGCACCATTTAGACAAGACACTGAACTAGATGATTGGGAACAAATCTCAAAAAAACACGTAGAAACTCCCGCTTGAGTACCCCAGTCGCTCCTTCTACTAAGAGCTGTTGGTTTCAACACAGCGAATCACCAAGAATTAATTACTAATTACCGATTAATTTATTCAGAGCTATTCCGTTAGAAAAGTAAATTTTTATCGCTGACAGCTAACCTTCAGCCATACGATCGGCTATATTGTATTTGGAAGTACATTAATTTGTCCGCAAAGCGGTATAGTCCCATCGCCGCCGATCGCGCTAGCTTCTGAATAAACGTAGTCCGCTGTCAATAACAGCAAGGAAGTGTGGAATCATGTCAAAAATTTTAGTAGTGGACGACGTTAAGAGCGAACTAGAAATCATCTGCCGCATTCTTCAAGATGCCGGACTCGATGTGATCCGGGCAGGCGACGGCGAAGAAGCGATCGCCATGATCCGCAAAACCCCTCCGGCTTTGGTCGTTTTAGATGTAGTGATGCCACGAATGAACGGGTTTGAAGTGATCAGAGAATTGCGGGGCGATCGCGCAACTGCCAAATTGCCCGTAGTATTTTGTACTCATAAAAACACCGAGATCGATAAAGCTTGGGGAACTGATTTAGGGGCCGACGCTTACGTCAGCAAACCCTTTGAACCTCAGCAACTCGTTCACATAGTGCAGCGCTTGCTTTCAGCGTAAACAAAATATAAAGTCATCGGCAGCTCCCCAAAAAACATTATACCGAAAAACCCCGTTTTTTTTAATAAACTGGGTTTTTGAATCCCATAAAAGTTTTATGTTTAATGATAGAAACCTGCTTATTTGCCCAGCCGCGATTTATTTAACGGAAACATTTGAGACACCCAAAATGATGCTGAAAAACTCGATCGGCGATCGGCTTTAGGGTAACAACAAAATTCTAATTTGTAAGCTACACTATAAACTAAAAATAAGCCATGAAAATAACGGCTCCCCCCGCTGGGGGGAATCAGACAAGTATAACAAAGCAATTTCTCCTGTTCGGTCAAGGAGGCAGTCTGTTCGGCATAGAATTAGAGGCAGTGCGGGAAGTCCTTTCCCTCAAGGAACAACCGATTTCCCTGGTTCCCAACACCCTGCCATTTTTGCTGGGATTAACCAACTTGCGGGGCGAAATCTTAGCAGTAGCAGACTTCGGACTGTTCGTCGCTATTGAGTCGGTTGACATTTACCACCCAAACAGCCGCATCTTAGTTGTAGAAGCGCCCGATCCGCGAGACGTGAGATTGTTGTCGAGAATCCGCGTGGGATTAGCTGTCTCCCGCGTCGAAGGAGTTTTACCTCTCTATCCCGATCGCATTGTCTCAGCACTAGATGTCAGTCCCGACCTAGCTCCATTCTTAAAAGGTCTGTACAATTCCGAAGGACGCTTGCTAATGATTGTCGATGTAGAAGCGATCGCCCATTCCGAACGCTGGTAAAAATCCACCATACACATAAGTCTGCAACGGCTGTGCATCTATAAATTTAACTAACGATCGCCCGCATCCGATTTGCCCATCCTTAATCTTATGATCAAACTTCTCTATACTTGGATCGCAACAACTTTCACCCTGACATTGCCTGACTTCTCCCTCTCGGTGGTAGCTGGGGCTGCTAATTGCATCATTTCTGGGTGTTACTTTGCCATCGCCTGGATAATCAGCTTAGGTTTGTGGCGAAACCGTCAATTCGGGTTCGACATCTTCGCCACAGCCACAGCAGGCATATTTTGGAGCTGCGCTTTCGGCCACAGCGGCCACGCCGCCGAATACCTAGGGCTGCCGCACTCTCCGGTGGCACAAACAGTCTTCGATTGGATAACTGTAATGGCGGCGATCGTTTTTTTGAGTTTGTCCAACCGCTACGGATTCTTAGTAGGTTCCAAGCAAATCCTGAACTCTCAAAAAGAAACAGAACAAGCACTGAGCGAAACTACCAAGCGATTTCACGCAATCTTCGACCAAGCTTTTCAAGCGATCGCAGTATTGGAGCCAGACGGTACTCTGATCGAAGCAAATCAGACAGCGCTAGAATTGGGCAATTTGCAAGCATCAGAAGTGCTGGGGGTGAAATTTTGGCTGACACCTTGGTGGGCATCATCTCCAACCAACCAGCAGCGTCTAAAAACAAACATTAAACAAGTCTCCGCCGGCAAGTTTGTCCGGGAAGAATACGAAATCACCGGCCCCAACAACCATGTGACAGTAATGGATGTGTCGTTTAAGCCGCTGTTAAATGCAACAGGAGAAGTATTTCAAATCCTCGCCGAAGGCCGCGACATTACCCAGCGCAAACAGGCAGAAGCCGCATTGCAGCAGCTAACGGCAGAACTAGAGCAGCGAGTGAATGAAAGAACCGAGCAGATCCTGCAAACTAATGCACAATTGGAACAGGAAATTCGCGATCGCACCGCAGTCCAAGAGCAATTAAAAGCCTCAGAACAATTTTTAAACAACATCCTCAACAGCATCCCCGACCCGATTTACGTCAAAGATCAACAGCACCGCTGGATCATAATAAATGATGCCTTTTGTCAATACATAGGTCACAGCAGAGAAGAACTAATTGGCAAATGCTACGACCAGTTTTTGCCCAAAGAGGAAGCAGAGAAATATCGAGAAAAAGACGAATTAGTTTTCTTGACGAATACCAGCAGCGAAATCCAAAAAACCCTCAAAGATCCAGCAGGAAAGACCCGCTTTGTCTCCGCCCAAAAATCTACTTTTGTAGATACCGAAGGCAGGAAATTTCTCGTTTCCGCGATGAGAGATATCACCAAGCGCGTGCAAATGGAAGAACAACTGCGGCACACACTCGCAGAAGCACAAAGCTCCCAAAGCTTGCTGCGGACAGTCATTGACGCTACGCCAGACTGCATCTTTGTCAAAGATCGAAACTCGCGCTATACCCTAGTCAATGCAGGTTTCGCCACCGCCTTCGGCAAAACTCAAGCAGAAATTATCGGCAAAGACGACGCAGAAATCGGCATATCGGTCGATCGAATCTTTGGCAGCTTCCACGCCGAAACCGATTCCGAGAACCAAATCCAAAACTTCCGGGCCGGCAACCACCTCGCTCCCGGTTCCAACGACTTAGCCACCTTAGCCGACGGCAAAGTACACAGCTTCGACACCCAGAAATTGCCCCTCAAAGATGCAGAAGGCAACATTTTAGGAATGCTCGGCTTAGCGCGCGACATCACACAGCGCCGCAAATCTGAACAAGAACTATTGCGGTTCAAAGCAATTTTAGAAACCACAACAGACTGGGTAGGCATGGCAGACTCCCAACAGCGCACCATTTATCTCAACCGCGCCGCCAGAGAAATGTTGAGAGTTGCCGAGGACGCAGACTTAGCCGGAATCAACATTTCTGACTTGCTATCCCCCAAAAGTATCGACACTATTATGAATGTCGCCATCCCCGCAGCTTGCCGAGACGGGGTGTGGAGTGGCGAGACAGTTTGGCAGAGTTTAGACGGCGAAGAACTACCAGTTTCTCAAGTAGTTATTGCCCACAAATCCGATAATTCAGAAGTTGAATTTCTCTCAACAATCGCCCGCAACATTACAGAACGCAAGCGCGCAGAAGAAGCAGTGCAGCAGAACTTGCAAATGCTCGACCTTGCCAGCGACGCGTTGATCGTTCGGGATATGGACGGCACGATTAATTATTGGAGTCAGGGAGCCGAACGGATGTACGGCTGGACAAAAAAAGAAGCCTTGGGAAAAGTCACCCATACTCTATTGCACACCATTTTTCCCCAGCCTTTAGGAGCTATTTCGACACAGTTAGAAGAGCAGGGTTATTGGGAAGGAGAAGTAATTCACACCACCAATTATGATACAAAAATTACCGTATTTAGTCGCTGGAATTTGCAGCGAGACGAACAGGGAAAACCCAAAGCCATTTTAGAAACTAACAACGACATCACGGAGCGCAAGCAAGCCGAAATTGAAAAACAAAGATTGATTTCGATCGTAGAAAGTAGCTCGGATTTTATCGGCACGGCTACCTTGGAGGGAGAGGCAACATACCTGAATGTCGCTGGAATGAAACTAGCAGGATTGCCAAATATTGAAGAAGTCAAAAGCAAAAATATATATGAATTCTTCTCAGCAGAAGATGCTAAAAGCTTAAAAGAAGAAATCCTGCCGGCTACTGTGCGAGACGGTTTTTGGCAGGGTGAATTCCGCTTGAGGAACTTTCAAACCGGCGAAAACTTTCCGGTTGACTTCACCCTATTTACCGTCAAAAACCCAGAAACCGGCGAGCCTATGGGGTTGGCAACAGTTACTCGCGATATCAGCGATCGCAAACGCGCAGAAGAGATGCTGCGCGATCGCGAAAGACTATTCCGAGCCATTTTCGACCAATCTTTCCAATTCATAGGTCTGCTCAAACCGGACGGCACCGTTTTGGAAGCCAACCAAACAGCCTTGGCCGCCGCAGGCCTGCGGAGCGAAGAAATAATAGGCACTCCGTTTTCCGAAACCCTGTGGTGGCAGATTTCCCCGGAAACCAAGCAACAGATACAAGAAGCGATCGCCGCAGCCGCGGCCGGCGAGGTAGTCCGTTACGAAGTGGATGTGCTAGTTGCCAACGGTGCAGTTGCCACCGTTGACTTCTCCATCAAACCCATCACAGACGACAGTGGCAAAGTCTTGATGCTAATTCCAGAAGGCCGCGACATTAGCGATCGCAAAGCCCTCGAACGAGAATTAGTTTTGCGTCAAACCCGCTTTGACGCATTTTTCACAGCCGCCCCGGCCTCAATGTTTATTTTTGACGAGCAGTTGCGCTTCGTGCAAGTCAACGAGAAATTAGCCGAAACCACCGGCGTCTCAGTTGCCGAACACCTCGGCAAGACTGTGAGGGAAGTTATACCCGAAATGATCGATACCCTACAGCCGATGTTGCAGCAAGTTCTTGTCACCAACCAACCGTTTTTAAACGTTGAGGTGTCGGGCACAACCGTCAACGAACCGGGCGTCCTGCGAGATTGGCTGGCGTCATACTTTCCTTTGCCCGGCCCTGACGGCAAACCCATCGGTGTCGGCGGTGTGGCGATCGAAATTACCGATCGCAAAAAAGCAGAAGAAGAGCGCGATCGATTTTTTACCCTTTCCCTAGACTTGATTTGTATTATAGATTTTGAAGGCAAATTCAAGCGCATCAATCCCGCTTGGGAAAAAACTCTCGGCTACAAGGCGCATGAACTTGAAGACAACTATTATATCGATTTAGTCCATCCAGACGATCGCGAATCAACCCGAGAACAAGCGGAAAAAGTAGCCAGCGGCTCCGAATTAAAGTCCTATGAAAATCGCTACCGCTGCAAAGACGGTTCCTACAGGTGGCTGTCGTGGAAAGTACGACCTGAAACCGAACAAAAGCTCATGTATGCAGTGGCTCGCGACGTTACCGAAAGCAAACACGCGATGGTGCAATTAGAAACAACAACAGCCCAATTAGCCCGTTCCGAAGACCAATTTCGCCAGCAAAGCAATCTCTTGCAACTGCTAATAAACAGCATTGGCGACGGCATAATTGCTGCCGACGAAAAAGGCAATTTTCTTTTGTTCAACCCCGCCGCCGAAGATATGTTTGGCATGGGTGCGACAGATGCTATTCTCAACGAATGGTCGGCAAGATACGGTTTATTCTTGCCCGATACCGTAACTCCCTATCCCCCAGCCGACATACCTTTAGCACGCACGGTTCGAGGGGAAGCCGTTGACGACATAGACCTTTTCAGCCGCCACCCAGGCAAGCCAGAGGGCCTGTGGGTGAAAGTTAACGGCCGGCCGCTCAAAGACGAAACCGGGGCGCTTAAAGGCGGCGTAGTCGTTTGCCGCAACGTCACTGAACAAAGAGCATCCCAGCAGCGGATGCAGCAGTTAGCCGAGGCACAGGAACGCTTGCTGCAAGAACTCAAAACTCGGCAAAATGCCCTAGACGAATCGGCGATCGTCAGCGAAACGGATGTCCAAGGCGTGATTACCTACGTCAACGACGGATTCATTGAAATCTCCGGTTACAGCATGGGAGAACTCCTACACCGCAACCACCGCCTCGTCAATTCAGGCTACCATCCCCCATCATTTTTTGAAGAAATGTGGGTGACACTTTCTCGCGGTTTGGTTTGGCAAGGGGAAATCAAAAACCGACGCAAAGATGGCTCGTTTTACTGGGTAGATTCGACGATCTCCCCCATTTTTGATACCACCGGCACAATAGTCAAATATATCGCCATTCGCTTTGACATCACCGAGCGCAAAGAGGCAGAAGAACGACTAGGAAAATTGGCAGCAGAACGCAAAGCTGAAGCTGATTCTTTGACGCAGCAAGTCCTTAAATTGTTGGGAGAAATTAAAGGCGCGGCTCAAGGCGACTTGACAGTCAGGGCGGAAGTGACTAACGACGTTTTAGGTGCTGTCGCCGACTCTTTCAACTTCTTAATCGGTTCTCTGCGGAAGGTGGTAACGGGAATTCAAACTTTAGCTGAACAGGTAACATCTGCCACCGGCGAGTCGATTAATAATACCAGTCAACTCACCCAACAGGCAGAAATTCAAGCAGCAAAAATATCTGCCATCATGCGCGAAATCGAGCGGATTGTGAATTCGATCCGCGACGTGCGAGATGTTTCGGTGCGGGCCGAAACAGTGGCTCAGCAGTCTTCTCAAACGGCTGAAGTCGGCGGTATGGCGGTCGATCGAGCTGTCGAAGGCATTAACGGGCTCCGGTTGACGATCGCCTCTACCTCGAAAATGATGAAGCGTTTGGGTGAATCTTCGCAGCAAATTGGCAAAATTGTGACTTCGATTTCTCAACTTGCTTCGCAAACGAATTTATTAGCTCTGAATGCTACTATTGAGGCGGCGCGAGCCGGCGAACAAGGTTTAGGCTTTGCTGTTGTTGCCGAAGAAGTGCGGAAATTAGCAGAAAGATCCGCCGGCGCTACTGAGGAAATCTCGGAAATTGTCGGTACAATTCAAGAAGAAATCAGCCGCGTGATGAAGGCAATGGAATCCGGGACGCTGGAGGTAGTGGAAGGCACTAAGCTAGCAAGCGAAGCTAAAACTCATCTCAATGCCATTATTGAAGTTAGTCGAGAAATGAATGCTTTGGTGCAGAATATTACTATCGCATCTGCCAAGCAAACTGTTTCGGCTGAGGGAATTGCTAACAGTATGCAGCAAGTCAACGAGATTGCGAATACGACCGCACAAAAAGGTGCGGATGTCAAAGCATCTTTGGACGAGTTGTCTGGTTCTCTGGGCCAATTGCAAAAGTCGGTGGCGAATTTCCGCAGTTAGTTCAGTTGACTGTTGACAGTTGACTGTTAACTGTTGACAGTTGACTGTTAACTGTTGACAGTTGACTGTTATACGAATCACTAATAACTATCGTTGTTGTCGGGGCGGGTTGACAACTTTTCTGAATGCGAAGTTATAAATAATCGTGAACCAACCCTGGCAACAATTACAGTTAAATAACGGGACACATATATAAAAAAACTGCCAACCGACAACTGTTAACTGCCAACAGTCAACAGTCAACAGACAACAGACAACAAACTAATATGAATGATGACGATTTAAACGAATTAATAGATGCTTTTACCGCAGAATGCGAAGAGTTTCTCCAGTCAATGGAGACGAATCTGCTGGCGATGGAAGCTGCGGGTTTGAAAGAGCGACAAGCGGCAGTTAAAGAAATGTTTCGGGCGGCGCACTCGATTAAAGGTGCGGGTTCGATGTTGGGCTTTCAAAACGTGTCTGTCGCAGCTCACACGCTGGAGGACTGTTTTGTCATTTTGCGCGATCGCACAGACTTGGCGGCCCTGGAACCTACTACTGTGAGTGTTTTGCTGCAGGGGGTGGATACTCTCAAAAAGATTACGATCGAATCAGTTCAACACTCCGATGTCACAACTCCGGATCAAACGGAAAACTTGGAAGCGATCGCCCAAATTTTCGCCCACTTCCAGGCCAAGTACGGCAAGTCAGAACAGTCGCCAGTCCCCGCAGTCAGCCAATCGCCCGCCCCCGACACCCTGAAACTGATTTTTGAACAGCAAGTGCCGGCACTCTTCAATCGCCTAGAAACCGAGCTTTCCCAAGGTTCCGAAGCAGATTTGGCAACAAGCGTCACCGCCCTCAAGCAGGTTTACTACCAACTCTCCGGTTTGGCTGGAATGTTGCAATTGCCGGATTTTGGGAAAGTCGCCGCAGCCCTCAGCGCTTTGATCGACTCTCCCGACTTGACTCTACAACGGTTGCAATCCGAGGGTTGGGCGATCGCCCAAAACTTGCAAACCGCACGCCAACAAATATTGGAAGGAAGGGCGATCGAAATCCCCGAAATCTCCCCCACTCCCCCCGACTCCCCCTCTCCCACTCTCCCACTTTCCCCCTCTCCCACTCTCCCCGAAATCTCCCCGACTCTCCCAGTCGCCAACCCGCAAAGGCCGACAATCCGGGTAGACTTAGAACGCTTAACTGAATTGGTGAATCTAGTCGGGGAATTAGTCATCAACCGTACAAATTTAGAACTTCAAGAATCCGAACTGCGCGGCGAAGTCAAGCGCATCCGCCGCAATATCGTAGATTTGAACCAATTCGGCGGTCAGTTGCGAGAAGAATACGACAGACTGAGCTTTGCAGAGTGGAGAGGGGGAAACGGGAACTCTGGATTGGGAAAACGTACAGCAGCAGAAACAGAATTCCCAATGATTGCTAACGGCAAATCCTCTCCGGTTCATGCTCACTTCGATATCTTAGAGATGGATCGTTATACAGAGTTCCACTCCACAGCCGCAGAAGTCATCGAAACTGCCCAAGCAATTTCTCACTCCGCCACCAAATTAGACACCTTAGCCATGAAATTCGAGCGCAGTACCGACCAACTGCGCCGCATTACCGAACAACTACGCAGCCGCGTCATGCAGTTGCGAGTCGTGAGTTTCAGCCGCGCCGTCGATCACTTGCCCAGAGCGCTGCGGGATATGTGTCTCACATACGATAAGGATGTCAACCTGCTGCTAGTGGGAAGAGATACCAAAATTGACGAAAGTTTGCTCGATGCTTTGCGCGACCCCTTAATACACTTAGTGAGAAACGCTTTCGACCACGGCATCGAAATGCCCGAAGTTCGGCAAGCAAGCGGCAAGCCCGCCAGCGGTCAAATAGAAATAGAAGCCCGCCACCAAGGCGGCCAAACTATTATTACTGTCGCCGATGACGGTAAAGGCATTGACCCGGAAATGATTCGCCGTAAAATTGTCACAAAGGGTTTGGCTACGGAGGAACAAGCTCAAGAATTTTCCATTGCCGAACTCTACGATTTTCTGTTTTGGCCGGGTTTCAGCACCACAGAAGGGGTCAGCGACCTTTCGGGGCGGGGAGTCGGGCTCGACGTGGTGCGAACAAATTTGCGGACTGTGCGGGGGACTGTGAAGGTAGACTCTCGCCTGGGAAAAGGTACGAGTTTTATCATTAAACTGCCACTGCTGCTGTCGATTACTGATGCCTTGATGGTGAAAACCGATCACAATAAAATAGCAGTGCCGCTGGATGCAGTCGAGGAAATTCTGCACATTAAAGCCTCGGAAGTTCACATTGCCGGCAATCAGCCGATGCTGTGGTGGCGGGAGGAATTTATTCGTTTGGTGAGAATGCAAGATTTGCTCGAATACAGCGTCCTCCCGCCGGATGCCCCCTCTCCTGACCCTTTGACTCAAGACGAAATTCCTGTCCTGGTTTTGGCTTCTACCGAAGGAATGCTGGCGGTGGCAGTGGAACGGCTGATCGGTCAGCAGGAAATTGTGGTTAAACCTTTGCCACCGCCTCTATCCAAGCCTCGCGGCGTTTTGGGGACTACGATTTTGGGGGACGGGCGCGTGGTGAATATTCTGGATGTGGACGATTTGGTGGGTCAACCTGTGGTAAATAGTTCGATCGCCGCTGTCTCCGGTAAAGTCCAGGAGATGCCGGCGAGTGCGAGTCAGTCACCGCAGATTTTGGTAGTGGATGATTCCTATACAATTCGCCAGTTGCTGTCTCTGACGCTGACTCGTGCTCGCTACCGGGTGGTACAGGCTAAAGATGGTGTGGATGCCCTGGAAAAGTTGCAAAATGGTCTTGATTGCAGTTTGGCGATCGTGGATATTGAAATGCCCCGGATGGATGGATTTGAATTGTTGCGATCGATCAGATCGACCCAGCGGTTTGCTAAGATTCCCGTAGCCATGCTGACATCCCGTAGCGGGGAAAAACATCGGCAAATGGCAATGGAATTAGGCGCAAATCAATACTTCACCAAACCTTACAGTGAAGCTCAACTTTTACAAGCCATTCCCAAATTGCTCCACCACTCAATAATTTAATCCCAAATCTCAAATCTCCACTCAAATAATCCCTAATCTCAAACAAAACTTAGGCAAAAAGTAATTGAGTACGCGAATAATAGTGGGAACTACGCACCCAACTCACCTACCTACTAAATCGAATAATCTAAAATCTAACATCCAATAATCTTCAATCTAAAATCTAAAATCTCAAATCTAAAATAGAATGACTCACGCCAATTACAATCGCCGCTTTCGGAGCAACAAACAAGCCACTGTTAGAATTGCCCCTAAAAAATTTGTTTCCTTTGAACTGGGGAACGTCTACTATGCTGTTCCTATAGAACGAGTGCAGCGTATTGTTAAAGACTTTACTCCCTACGGTTTTTTAGATAGCGGTCAAAGTTTAGTGCGACACCAAGAAGAACTAATTACGCTGATTAGTTTATCTAAAATATTTCCCAGCATCCGGACTATTGCCGACAACAACTACCTGATTGTTTGCAGTTTAAATAAGAGCGATCGCCTGGGAATTCCGGTTCCTAATATGCCGAAAATATTGGAAATATCCGAAGAAAACTTCTGCGAAATTCCCGAATTGTACCGCCAAGATCAACTCCCTAACGCCGTAGAAAAGTTAATTCGCTCGCCAGACGGTACAGAAGTTTTTTATCTAAACTTAGAGCTATTTAACCAGAGGATATAATCAGAGTTTTCTGATTGAATATATCGCCATTTTTTTACTCTATGTTCGCAATCCGTGACGGCTAGCTATATTAACCGCCATGCAATTAAAGCTGCTGTTTTACCTTTAGCCACTATCGGTTCACAAGGTTCCACCGTTAGATGTTGTGACATCCCTTGATAAACAGCATCAGAAATAGTAATTGCACCACCAGGCGTGGCACTTTCTAAGCGTTTAGCTGTATTGACAACATCACCAATCACCGTATAAGTCCGAACATCTGCACCGCCAAATAGCCCTTCAATAACGCTTCCGCAATGCACCCCGCATCCCGCACCAATTCCATATAATTCAAGCATTTCTGAAGCAGCTTTACTCATAGATTTAGCCGCAGCAATTCCCTGTTGTGGCGTAGCATAAATAGCCATAATTTCATCGGCTGTAAATGTTATTCTTAAAGGCTGAAACTGAGAAGCTGCTGGTTCAACACAACGGTAATATTCATTGAGAACCGCTGCAACTGTCTCAGGGGAAGTTTTTTCGCACCAACTTGTAAAACCGCGAATATCCATAAATAAAATCGTGCGATCGCACTTTTGAAAAGCCAAACCTGCTGGATTATTAAGCGCTGTGTCTACTACATGACTTCCCATTCCCCATTCTGCCATATTTCCTAGTAGTTGAGCTGTTTTTTCTAGCTGCTTTCTTTGTTTTACAATCTGTAGTGACTGCAACCCCAAAAGCAAACCGATAAACACCATACTCCAAGTAAGAAACCAGTGCGTTGCCGTCCGCGAAAATGTCACTATCAATTCTAAATTAGCAATTAAATATTGAGACTTAATCCCAATCACAACATAAAAAGCTACCACCATCAGAGCCCTTACCAAACTTTCCAGTGGAATCAGCCAATCATCAATACCCTTAGCCCAATGGAATCGCAATCCTTGCAAAGTAGCAATCATCAGAGAAAATAACCAAAAGACAATGTGACTAAGATTTTGGAAAAAATCTAGCCCGTCTATCGGCACATCAATCAGCGTATAGATACCAACGCAGATCAGGTTTCCCCAAAAACGGTGGCATTTCGAGCTCGACAGATACCAAGCCTGAACAAGCATTGCTACTATCAGTAAATATTCAGTTGGGTCTGTGATAAATTGGAACAAACCCGCTAATATCAAGTCTGATAAAGTCTTCAGAATTAAAAAGTGACCGCTGTTACTTAATACTTCACTGAGAAATGCACTGGTGCGACTTCCTTGTAGCCGACTTTCCCATACATTTTTTGAATTTAGACTTTTTTTTGCCGTTTCAATACCTCTATTCATCATCTTAATTAAAGGTCAGTGACCAGATAATTATTGTATACCAGTTCCCCAAAAAAGATGCAACTGTAAAGAGGATTAAAACCACGATCTTCATCAGTTATTCCCGGAAAAAAAATCTATAGCGGTTCTCAAAAAAGTGAGGTATGCCCTATGCCCTATGCCCTATGCCCTATGCCCATGAGTACCTCATTTTTCTGAGAAAGGCTATATTAGCTATCTTCCTCTGTTGTTTGCGGGCGACGTTTCCGAAAAATACCAGTCATATTGATTCCTGTTACCAGCAGCAAAATCACACCCAAACCCACCAAAAACACATAGATTGGCATCAAAAAATCTCCCAAATATTCTCCTTGGTGGATATTCAAAAAAACTTCTCCTACCTCTTTCGGCATCTTAAACCAGCTTCTGCCAACTCGATAGATTACACCTGTCACCGTACTGACTGTTAAAGGCAATAAAATAATCGGTGCAGCAATACGGTGAACCTTACGAAAATCAAGTTTAGCACCTGGTCTTTCAGGGCGTGCGCCACCCAAAAATTTGGTCATCGTCAAACCAGTGACTATCAGCCCAATCACTCCCAAAGCCAGCAAAAGCACATAAAAAGGTCTGAGTTCCTTTCCGAGATAGCTTCCTTGGTGAATCACCATAAAAATCTCGGCAGCATCATCTTCTATACCAAACCAACTTTGTGCGAGCCGATAGGTAACACCAGTTAATGCAGTCAATAGTAAAGGGATGAAAATAATCGGTGCAACTTGGCGGTGAAGTTTGCGAAAATTAATGCTAGCCATCTATTTATTCTCCTATTTTTTAGAGGTTTTGTTGTTGACCAATCAGATTGTCTTGGACGCACGGGTAGGCAGAAACCGGGTTTTTGCGAAAAAATTTTGTGATCCCCGCAGATTCGGGAAAAAACCCGGTTTCTTTGGTCAAAATGGGTAATTCATGTTGCAAATAATTTCATTTTGATAGAAAGTGCCGTCACTTGCGTATCCATAATTGCTAACACTCCCTGAAGTACCGCTTTGATAACCATAATTACTATGACAAAACAAAGTAAAGAACTCGGAAAGACCTAAAATGTATTTCATCCGCCTCCAAAACCTCCTAAATAGTCCTGGACGCACGACATCTATATCTCGTGTGAATGTAGGGGCAATCCCCCCGGTGGTTGCCCTTATTCCTTGGTCTCTTGCGTAAGTCCTGCTCAACCATTGAACCAGCATCAAGTTTAAAAGCTTGTTGTCCTTGGGTACTTTCAATCACTAATTCGCCGCCCGTATAACTTGCAGGATAGCTGAGAAATAGAGTGAGAGACAAATCCGATCGCATTAGTTCTTCATCTCCCATAATCGCATTATCAATATGTGTGCCGTAGTACATTCCTCCCTGATAGCGACTCAACATAATCGGACGCATCGCTTTAGGGCGCGCCGCTATTTGGAATAAAGAATTTCGTTTTAGTGCTTGGTTGACTAAATTTCTGAGTTCTTGAGTTGGAGCCGCATCATTTTTTAGTTGAGCGTTATTTTTTACTTGTTGGGCGTACTAACCTGCTGTTAACTTCCCATCAACAAATTCAGCATTGGAGAAAGCGGTGAACAAGGAGAATCTGGGAAGACGAGTTAAGGTTTTTTATTAATATCAACTCTTAAGCTACTGAGGATAATTTTACATGAAAACAGCTACCTACTCCTAGCTGACTGGTAACGCTAATTTCTCCTCGATGGCTTTGGACAATTGCTTGGGCGATCGCCAATCCCATCCCCAAACCCCCTTCGCGGCGATTTCTGGCTCGATCTGCTCTCCAAAATCTGTCGAAAACTAACTTTACATCTTCTGGAGCAATGCCGATACCAGTATCCTCTACACTCACAATTGTCGATCGGTTCTGTCTGCTCAGAGAAACAGTCACACTTCCGCCCGCTGGTGTGTAATGAATTGCGTTTCCGAGCAAGTTGGAAAACAAACGAGTTAGCTGTGCAGCATCTCCCATTACAGACGTATTAATGGCTAAATTTGACTTAAGAATAATTTGCTTTTCTTGAGCTTGCAGTTCCCACAAATCTAGCAAATCCTCTAATAGTTCATCTAACGGAACCGCTATCCACTCGCTGGCGATCTTGGCTGCTGGTGCATCCATTCTAGTTAATAAAAGTAAGTCTTCAACCAACTGAGTCATCTGTTTAGTAGCAGAGGCGATCGCCGCCATTTTCTTAACATCCGCTGCATGAATTCTCTCTGGATGACTCTGCATAACTTCCACAGAAGTTTTAATGGCTGTCAGCGGACTTCTCAACTCATGGGAAGCATCAGCAGTGAATTGTTTTAACTGCTGAAAACTATCCTCAATTGGCTTGAGAGATTGCTTAGTCAGCCACAAACCACCAACCGCAGTCAAACTCAGAAAAATAATACTCCCATAACCCAAATTCCAGCGGAGTCTGCTGAGAACTTTTTCGATTTTTTTAGTAGATTCGCTGGTGCGAATATAACCTTTTAATTCTTGCTTTTTATTATCATAAGAAATGTAAACTGGAATTGTCGCCGACCTAATTTGCCCGTTTTGTATGGTTTGGAAACCCGATTTTATCGGTACAGGCGGTAAAGTATTGCCGGAATTTCCTAACATTTTACCTGCTTCATTAAACCATTCTACAGCTTGATCTGGTTCCCGCAGATTTTGCCAGGGAATGTCTAAGTCTCCGTCTTTATCTAACTGGCGCGTTACTTTTTCGCGATCGAGTTCAATTTGAAGATCATCATTGCGGTGTTCACTTTCTTGGTCAGATTCATCGCCTTTTTTTTCTGAATTTTCTGAAATATGCTGTTTTTCGATCGCAACTAAACTGTGAGACGCTGCTTGAGCCAAAACCTCCAATCTCTGGTCTAATTCTTGATACAGACTGCTGGCAAATAATTCATAAACAGCAATAGCAGAAGTTCCTAAAATAGCTACCATCACTGTTAAGTAAGATAGCAATAAACGCCATCCCAAAGCTTGAAATTGGGGGTTAGAGGTTTTGGTTGAGCCGATAACCCATGCCATAAATAGTCTCAATAAAATTAGCTGGTGCGCCTGCTGCTTTCAGTTTTTGTCGCAAACCCCGGAGATGAACTTTTACGGTTTCTTCTCCTGGCGAGTCTTCAAAAGCCCATATATGGTCTAGGATAGCACTCCGTGTTAAAACGCGCCCTCCTGTTCGCAGGAATAATTCTAGCAAACTGTACTCCTTTGGTGTAAAATGCAGCAAATAATCGCGATAAGTAACTTCGCAGGTATTCGGGTTTAAACGCAGATTTTCCCACTCTAATACTGGTGGCAAAGTTGTACTTCCCCGCCGCAGTAAGGCTCTAATTCTTGCTGCTAATTCTGGCAAATCAAAAGGTTTAACGACATAATCATCGGCTCCCGCATCTAATCCCATGACTTTATCATTGCTGGTGTCTCTGGCTGTTAGCATTAACACGGGGGTTTTTAAACCTTGTCCGCGCAAGCCCTGACATAGGGTAATTCCATCTATTTTTGGCAGCATCACATCTAGCAGAATTAAGTCATAGGTAAAAGTTTCTGCAAAGTTCCAACCTTCTTGACCGTCGGCGGCTATATCTACGGCATAATGTTGGTCGGTGAGGGCTTCTGCTAATGCTTGGGCAATGCGATCGTCATCTTCTACTAACAAAATTCTCATAGCTTACTGTTAAATACTGAATGCTAAATACTGAGTGCTACATAGTGACTGTTGAACAGCAATATAAAAGATAATTCGCACACCTGATGGTTCCGAAGTATTTTATCTAAGTTGAGATTTATTGATCTCAATGTAGGGCGTTCGCTTTTCCGAGTATCATACAATATCAATAGTATTTTTGCACTCTTGCTGTTTATGAAAAAACTCACAATAATGTCGCTCGCCCTACTAATTTTTGCAGCAACTCTCGAACTGCCGAAGGTGGGGCTGCAACTAAGTGCGATCGGGCAAATAGAAACACCCCAACCAATCCCAACACCTCAACCAATCCCAACACCCCAACCAATCCCAACACCCCAACCAATCCCAACACCCCAACCACAAACACCCCAACCAATCCAAACACCCCAACAAATCCAAACACCCCCAATCCAAACACCCCAACCAAAACCAGCCGACCCCAAAAAGCTCGGCTACGTCTCCCCAGAATTTGCCGAAAATTTCTCCCAGCAACAAATCGACCAAATCAACGCCAACGTCGAAACGCTGCTGCTAACTCAAAGCTGCTCCCGCTGCGACCTCCGAGCCGTAAAATTAGTTAACCTTAACTTAAAAAATCCCATCCTGACAGGATCAGATTTATCAGATGCCAACCTCAGCGGTAGTCGCTTCGAGATATCAGATTTTGTCAACACCAATCTAGCTCGCACAAACTTAAGCGGAGCAGAATTAGTAGGAGCAAGAATCAGCAACGCTAACCTCAGAAAAGCCAACTTGACAAAGACAAATCTAGACGGTGCAGACTTGCGATTTTCCGACTTGAGAGATGCCAATCTTTCCGATGCCAACCTCCGCAATGCTAATATAGATGGCGCTACTATCGATCGAGCAAGTATGGCCGGCACCACAATGCCCGACGGCAGAAAAAATCAATAATATAGCAGAAGGCAGAAGGAAGAAGGAAGAAGGAAGAAGGCAGAAGGCAGAAGGCAGAAGGCAGAAGGCAGAAGGCAGAAGGCAGAAGGCAGAAGGCAGAAGGCAGAAGGCAGAAGGC
>NZ_JAUBRC010000019.1:18794-123993 GCF_036701635.1 Microcoleus sp. N9_B4
AGAAGGAAAATGCCTCGTTTCCTGGGCGATTGAAATCGCTTATTGTCAAACTTTTGTCCGTCTACGGGGACTGAATACAAGTTTTTTGATTCCTTGTTCCCAGGCTCTGCCTGGGAATAAATATCGAGAGGCTCTGCCTCGTTTCCCTCTTCCCTCTTCTCTCTTCCTTCTTCCTTCCATCCGTTACATCCGTTACAGAATCCGTTGCCGAACTTCCTTCTGAATCAAACAGCCAAAAACCTCTGAATCACCTCATCACTTAACTCGCTAGTGCTTCCAGAAGCCACAATCCCCCCTTTTTGCATAGCATAATACCAGTCAGCCTGCCGCACAAAATGCAAATGTTGCTCCACCAACAAAACAGAAATTCCCCTAGTCGCAACCACACGGCGCACCGCAGCTTCAATATCTAAAATAATCGATGGCTGAATCCCCTCCGTAGGTTCATCCAAAACCAGCAACTGCGGCTCACCCATCAAAGCCCTAGCAATAGCTAACTGCTGCTGCTGTCCCCCGCTCAAATCACCTCCCAGGCGATCGAGCATAGTTTTCAAAACAGGAAATAAATCAAAAATTTCATCAGGAACTTCAGGATTTTTGATTTTGGTTGGTTTCGCTTCCAAACCTAACAATAGATTTTCTTTCACCGTCAAACGTGGAATAATTTCGCGCCCTTGAGGCACATAACCAATTCCTAATCTAGCCCGCTGGTGAGTCAACTTAGAAGCAATAGATTCTCCGCCAAAAGCAATAGTGCCACTGCGCGGTTGCAGCAACCCCATAATCGTTTTTAGCATAGTAGTTTTGCCCACACCATTGCGGCCGATCAAGCAAACCATTTGCCCCGCATTTACGCTTAAATCGACATCGCGCAAAATGTGACTTTCGCCGTAATAAACATTCAAATTAGAGACTTGTAGCATAATTATTTACTGTTCACTGTTCACTGTTGACGGTTGACTGTTGACTGTTAACTGTTAACTGTTGACTGTTGACTAATAACTATTCTTCAGGTTTTCCCAAATATACCTCAATTACCCGATCGTCATTTTGCACCTCATCCATAGTCCCCTCGCACAAAACCGAACCCTGATGCAACACCGTAACCTGCCGCGCAATTTGCCGCACAAACTCCATATCATGTTCAATTACCAACACCGAATGACTTTCGGCCAGCGAAATCAGCAAATCTCCAGTTAACACCGTTTCCTCATCAGTCAAACCCGCCACAGGTTCATCTACCAACAACAAATCAGGAGATTGAGCCACTAACATTCCAATTTCCAACCATTGCTTTTCCCCGTGAGAAAGCAAACCAGCCAAAACATCAGCTTTAGCAACTAAACCAATTGTTTCTAACAAACCGGCAACCGTGCGTTTTTCCGCAGTAGAAGCAGGCTTGAACAAAGTCGAAAAAACATTTTTATGGCGGCTGCAAGACAATTCCAAATTTTCGCGCGGCGTTAAATTCAAGTAAACTCGCGGCGTCTGAAACTTGCGGCCAATTCCCAAGCGCGAAATCCTATCTTCCGACAACTTGCGTAAATTTTGTCCCTTAAATAACACTCGGCCCTCTGTCGGCTGCACCTTCCCGGTAATCGAATCGAGAAAAGTTGTTTTCCCCGCACCATTGGGACCAATGATAACTCGCAGTTCGCCCGCATCCATGCTGAAATTTAAACCGTTGATGGCTTTAAAACCGTCAAAACTAACAGTCAAGTTTTCTATTTCTAATACTTTGCCATTCATAATTAGTAATTAACTCACTAATGGACAACAACCGATACCTCTTGTAGGTGCGGAGCGCAAATCTTCTCATTATTAAGCCGATTTTTCACCCTGCCGCGGCACCATATTTTATACTTTTTCTGGCAGTTTACTCTCAACTAAAACTGCTAGAACTGCTCGAAATTGGAGGTGGAGTGGCAGCTAAAATGCGTTCAGCTAACTTCGAGAGTGGCAAACTTTGCACGTATACTTTTCCAGGCCCCGTCATCTTTGCCAAAAACAAGCCTTCGCCGCCAAATAGAGCATTTTTAAACCCTCCAACAAACTGAATATCGTAGTCTACTGTGGGAGCAAAAGCTACTAAACAGCCTGTGTCTACTCGCAAAACTTCACCAGATCCCAAATTTTTTTCAACTATTGTTCCTCCCGCATGAACAAAAGCTAGCCCGTCACCCTGCAATTTTTGCAGAATAAAACCTTCTCCGCCAAAGAAACCGGCACCGAGCCGCTTGGTGAAAGCTACCTCAATTTCAATGCCGTTGGCCGCACAGAGAAATGAGTCTTTTTGACACAAAAATTTCCCGCCAAGTTGACCTAAATCAAGGGGAATTACTTTACCCGGATAGGGGGCGGCAAAAGCGACGCGGGCCTTGCGATTTCCGGCGTTGACAAAGGTGGTAATGAAAAAACCCGCTCCTGTCAACATTCGTTTGAAACCTTGAAATAAGCCGCCGCCTGTGGATGTTTGCATTTGGATGTCGCCTTCCATGTATGTCATGGTTCCAGCTTCAGCCCTGACGCCTTCTTTGGGGTCGAGTTCAATCTCGATGAGTTGCAAATCGTCGCCGTAGATTTTGTAGTCAATAATATCTGCCATATGTTGCCCCTCAAGTTAAAGAACGAAGCTACTTGCTACGAATATCTAAGTAGGTGGACATCTATATTACGTTTCCTCAGACAGAGATAAACACAGCATTTTCCAAGTTTATTGCGATTGCTTTGTTTGTGTGTTGTAGGTGACATTTATTTATGTCAGTCTACTTATAAATTACACGATATTTTTGCACTCAATGTTCAAGTTCTTCTTTTTCAAGCTGCACTTGGGGGTCTTGTTCCAGACTGGGGTAAGTAGATGCGTACTTCGGTCTTCTGAACAAGCTGCGGATTTGGTCGAAACCTTGATGTTGCAGCCATCCGACTAAGCCGTCGGGCAGCACTGTGACTACTATTAGGAATAGCGCGCCTTGGAAAAATAGCCAAACTTCGGGAAATTGTTCGCTTAAGAAACTTTTACCAAAGTTGACTAGCAGTGTTCCCAATATTGCTCCCGATAATGTGGCACGACCTCCCACTGCGACCCAAATTACCATTTCAATGGAAAAGGCAATATCCATTGCTTTTGGGGAAATAATTCCGGTTTGTACGGTAAATAATGCGCCTGCAATCCCGGCTAAACCGGCGGAAATTGCAAAAACTAAAACTTTATATCCTGTGGGATTGTAACCTGAGAAACGCAGGCGTATTTCGTCGTCGCGAATTGCTACTAGCAGGCGACCGAAACGCCCGCTTGTCAGCCACCGGCAGAGGGCGTAAGTTGCTGCTAGAAATAGTATGGTGAGAATGTAGAAAATATATTGAGTATCTCGGTCATTTATTGTGGCTCCGAACAGGGTTTTAAAGTCGGTGAGTCCGTTGGTGCCGTTAATGAGTTTTTGCTGGCCGTTAAAGAAGTTGAAAAATACAATGGTTGCTGCTTGGGTGAGAATTGAAAAGTAAACGCCTCGAATTCGATTGCGGAATACTAAATAGCCTAAAAGTGCGCCCAAGATGGCGGGGATGAGAACTACTGCCAATGCTGAGAAGGGAAATGAATAAAATGGTTGCCAAAACCAGGGGAGTTCGGTAACGCCGTAGAGGTTCATAAATTCTGGCAATTGACTGCTGGCGGTTGGGGGAATTTGCAGTTTTAGGTGCATGGCGAAGGCGTAGCCGCCGATCGCAAAAAATACGCCGTGTCCGAGACTCAGCAAACCGGTGTATCCCCAAATCAAGTCTATGCCGAGGGCGGCAATTGCTAGTGCTAAAAATCGCCCCAATTGATTGAGCCTAACATCGGGGAGTATTCCTGGGAGGAGTAAGATGAATGTGAGGGCGATCGCGCTGACAATTGCCGCTTCTTTTAGCCAGGGTTTTTGATGTTTGTTCTGCATTTTTCGCTACACTCGCAGTTGTAATTTTTAATTTTCTACAGTCCGTCCTTTTTGCGGGAAAATCCCTCCCGGCTTCACTTGCAGAAAAGCCATAATTAAAGCGAATACCATTACTTTTGCCATGCTGGTTGTGGCGAAAAATGTGAAAAAGTCGGCTAAAGGCTTGACAGGAGCGAACATTATTGCTAGTGTTCCCGAACCAATCAGGTAATTTGCAGTGCCGATCGCCATCGCAGCAACGACACTACCCACAATCTTGCCGACACCGCCCACAACCACCACCATAAAGGTATCGACTATATAATTTTGTCCGGTATTTGACCCTACGGAACCGATCAAACTAATCGCGCACCCAGCGACACCAGCCAACCCCGAACCCAAAGCAAAAGTCAGCGCGTCTACTTGTTCGGTAGGAATTCCCAAACACGCACTCATGCTGCGATTTTGCGTCACGGATCTAATCCGCAATCCCCACACAGACTTTTGCAAAAATAGGTAAATTCCCGCCAAACAAATTCCGGTCAGGACAATAATAAAAATTCTGGCATAGGGCAACTGAAAATTGCCCAGCGGTATGCCACCCCGCAACCATTGCGGTGCTGTTACGTCCACATTTTGAGCGCCAAACCAAGGTTGAGTTACTGCCAGTTTGTAAGTTTGCCCTAAAAAGGCGCTCACCGCCCAGGAAATACCCAAAGATAAAGGCAAAATTAGGGCGATAATTTTGTTGCGAATGCGATCGAAATCCAGGCGAGATTTCAGCAACCGCAAACCGCCAAAAAACAGCAAACAAAACACCGCAATCCCAATTACCAGAACCCAACTAACGCTGCGGACAAACTGCTGCAAAATTAAACTTACGCCCCAAGTTGCCAGCAGAGTTTCTAGCGGCCGCCCGTAAAGATAGCGAATCACTCCGCGTTCGAGAATTAATCCTACCAGTGCAGCTACTAAAAAAGCTAGGGGAATTGCAAATAAAATATAGGTTTCAAAGGCAAATCCTCCAATACCTTTGAAGACATTTTGCACCACGAAAGTTGTATAAGCCCCCAGCATCATCAACTCGCCGTGAGCCATATTAATCACGCCCATCAGCCCGAAAATAATGGCTAATCCCAAGGCTGCAATTAGTAGAACAGCGCCGATGCTAATGCCATTAAATAAACCGTCTAATATCGCCACTTTTGTTACTCCTGCATTAATTCGGTTAACTTTGTTCGCGGATAATTAGGGGCGGCTTTTACCCCATTAGTGTCAACTTAAACGTCAAGTTTTCTATAAAAAATGCTTAGATTCAGTATCTGGATTCCCCTAAATCCCCCTTAAGAAGGGGGACTTTGAAGAGTCCTGTTCCCCCTTATTAAGGGGAGTAGGGGGTGACGCAAGGAGACTCCAGTTCCCCCTTATTAAGGGAGTAGGGATTGACGAAAGAATGCTCTTACTCCCCCCTTATTAAGGGGGGCCGGGGGGGATCTCCTTGGTGTCAACTTAGAACTAAAACCCTCTGTATATTTCCCTTGTAGCCTAGTCTAGATCCCCCTAAATCCCCCTTAAGAAGGGTGACTTTGAAGACTCCAGTTCCCCCTTATTAAGGGAGTAGGGATTGAGGAAAGAATGCTCTTACTCCCCCCTTATTAAGGGGGGCCGGGGGGGATCTCCGGGTTTAAAGACACGCCCTAGGGGAATCGAAGATACGTTATCAACGTTAACAAAATTGGTATTACCTACTTATCAAGCTTTGAATTTGCCACCTTTTGCGGGGTCTGACCAATCGCAAGCAAAGCCTTTTGTTTCAGCGACAAATTGATTCCAAGGCACCGGCTTCACTGCTTCTGGTGTAGCAAAAGCGATGTTAAACAAACCGTCTTCTCTCACTTCGCCCAAACGCACAAATTTAGAAAGGTGATGGTTAACTTCCATCGTTACTGTGCCCCCCGGCGCGTCAAAGGTTTGACCCAAAGCTGCTGCCCGCACTTTTTCCAAATCGTCGGCTGTCCCTGCTTTTTCGACGGCTTGCTTCCACAGGTAAACCATGATGTAAGCTGCTTCCATCGGGTCATTGGTCACTCTATCTTTGCCGTATTTTGCCTTGAAAGCTTCCACAAATTTTGTATTTGCCGGAGATTCCACAGTCATGAAGTAATTCCAGGCGGCGTAATGACCTTTAAGATATTCTACGCCGATCGCCTTTACTTCTTCTTCTGCAATACTGACAGACATTGACGGATATTTGTCTGGCCCCAAACCTGCGCCCTGCAACTGTTTAAAAAATGCTACGTTGCTGTCGCCGTTGAGGGAATTGAAAATGACGCCCCCGTCTGGCAAAGCTGCCTTGATTTTAGTAATAATTGGTGTGACTTCTGTCCCGCCCAAAGGAATGTAATCTTCCCCAACTAATTCGCCGCCTTTGGCTGCTAGCTGTGCCTTGATAATGGTATTTGCCGTGCGGGGAAAAACGTAGTCCGACCCGACCAAGAAGAATTTTTTGCCTTTATTTTCTAGCAGCCAGTCAACTGCTGGTTCGATTTGCTGGTTCGGCGCCGCCCCGGTATAAAAGATATTCTTGGAACACTCTTGACCCTCGTATTGTACGGGATACCAGAGCATATGATTTTTTTCTTCAAATACTGGCAATACTGCTTTGCGGCTGGCGGATGTCCAGCAGCCAAAGACGGTGACAACTTTATCTTGGTCGATCAATTTTTTGGCTTTTTCGGCAAAAGTCGGCCAGTCTGAGTTGCCATCTTCTATTACTGCTTCGATTTGTTTGCCGAGGACGCCGCCAGCTTTGTTGATTTCTTCGATCGCTAATTGTTCGGCATCGACAACGCTTTTTTCGCTGATTGACATCGTGCCGCTCAAGGAATGCAAAATTCCTACTTTGATCGTGTTTCCACTGCTTGCTGCTGGTGTAGTTCCTGTTGATGTGGGAGAAGTGGCTGGAGTTGCGGTTGGAGTGGGAGTTCTACAAGCTTTCAGAAATAAACTTGATGTTAGGGTAGCAGAACCGTATAAAAGAAATTTCCGCCGATCGAATCGCTTTGCCATTTTTTCTGGTTACTCTTGAATAGATGAGTCAGATGATTGAGAATAATAACACATAGCGACTTGATATTAAGACTCCCTTAATAAGATAGTTGTATTTTTGGATACAAAATTTATTAAGTAAATTAAAGTTTAAGGAGAATTTTCAACAATTTACAGTACAGTCTCTCAAAATGGTGGCGATCGCACTGCGCTTTGAGTACGATCGGACTTGTGTCAATCACCCTGATTGTCGAATAACAAACTATTTGTCGCTTTAACAAGTTAATGTCGTCTGACTACGATGAGCTGAAGTCCTTGCTATCTAAGGATTAGAGCAGCTTTTTTCACGCCGAAATTACAGCAGTCACTTGAACACGCTGGTTGTCGCTATTTAAACTTTTGACAACTTCTGTGTCGCTTCTTAAAAAACGGGACTTGCAAAAATTACGGCAGCGTCTAACAAATTAAGCTTGATTTTTGGAAAAAACAGCTTAATTTGTTGATTAGAAAATCAAAGTCCTCTTCAGGTGTACTGGTAATAGGAGATTGTACTCGATCGAGCTCCGTTGAGGCGATCGCTCGCTTCGGAACCGTTGCATGAGAGCCAGACTGTGAAGTGCGATCGCACCCTCGATCGAATCTCCGAAAGCATCCCCATCACCTACGTTGCTGATCGCAATACAATTTTTCTAAGTTTAGGCCTCGCCTGAGTCGAAACTCTCAATGGCGATCGCGTTTACATTGGCGTCAACGTTTTAGATTATTCTGGCGATCGAGACTTTCGCCCCGATTATATTCAAGCCATGCAAGAAGTATTTCGGCTAGGGCCAAAACCAGGGAGAGAAGGCGATGCACTCTCTATCTTAACACCGCCTTAATCAAAGCTTATTCCAAGTAGCTTATGATAGTAATGCAATTTTCAACTGCCACTAAAAATCCTAAAAATCATGAAGCGGCGGCATTTTGTTGGATTCTCCCTATTGTTTGTAGCAAGCTGTTCTACAACAGTAAATCAATCTAATCGTAGTTCTTCCAATTTGACCGTAAGTGAACCCGAAACCCTTGAATTTGCAGTAACTGATATTCAGGGAGCCGAAGAATTGCAGCAAAATTATCAAGCATTTCGGACTGTTCTTGGAGAAGTTTTAGAGAAAGAAATTGAATTGTTTCCAGTAGATAACTATATAGCAGCAGCCGTAGCTCTCCAGTCCGGTCAGCTAAAATTAGCTCTAACAGGGCCCTCTGAATATGTGATTATGCGGGCGCGGACAAATGCTGTTCCCATCATGGCCATCACCCGCCCCGACTATCACTCAATTATTGCTGTTCGTGCCAATAGCGAGATTAAGTCAGCATCACAATTGAAAGGTAAAACAATAGCAATGTGGGAAGTAGGTGCAACTAGCGGTCATTTAGGGCCTAGTAAACTTCTACTCGAAGCTGGATTAAATCCTCAGTCTGACTTCAAAATTTTAATGTTGGGTAAAAAGGGTTTACAAGCTCTCAAAAAGGGTGAAGTTGATGCTTTAGGAATTGGTGCTACAAGATACCAAGATTTACTTAAGAGCGACGGTTTATCTGAAAGTGAGTTTCGTCTAATCGCCACAGGGCAACCCCTGCCTAATGATTTGTTGGTAGCTAGTAGCAATCTGCCTACTGCTGTTGTTGAAAAAATGCGTGATCGCCTAATAAAAAATCAAGATAAATTGATTGAAGCGCTTTTGGTTGGCCAAGCCAATGCCAAGTATAAAGGAGCTAAAATGATGGCAGCAAACGACACTGATTATAACATGATTCGCGAAGTTTATAAAGCTATTGGTCAGGGGAATGTCTTTTAAGGTTAAATTTTATCTAATGCCGAGTTTGTAGTAGAGCTTTAGCCCTTAATCCATAAAATCTAGGGGATAGTGTCGTACTACGAATAAGAGACTTGATTTATGTGCATTTACTAAATAAACTTGTTAAAAGTTAGCTCGGGTTGCCAGTATGCAGAAATTTGAACAGAGGGAGAGTGGATCTGTAAAATTCCACAATCTTACCCTCAATAGACGAAAAAATAAGGTTGCGGTGACGGAAGGCGATCGCAACATCAAAAATCCTCTCAAAAAAACTCCTTTCACTGCAATTAACCGCTTCATTTCTCGCTTAAGCATTGCCAAAAAAATTAATTATGGCTACTCCCTAGCAATTGGAATAGCCGTACTAGGAACCACAGGGGGAATGATCTGTGGAGACTATTACCAAAAGCAAGCTTTCCAAGCTCTAACCTTAGCCGATGAGCAACAAGATTTGCTCAGGGATTTAGAATATTCCGTGCAGGCAGTGCAGTCACATCCCAAACGGTTAATATCTGTCTTGGGAGATTCAATCTGGTTTGAATATGAAACTGCTAATTTCTTGAAAGATGTTAATGTAGTAAAAAAAATAATTGCTGAAATAGCTTTTTTTAGTGAAGAAAATTCCAGAGAATTAGCAGTAAATTCTGCTGAGTTAAAAGAATTGTTAAACGGTTACACAACTGCGACAGATTCCTACTCTCAAGTTATCCAATCTTTTTGGCAACAAATAGCTCCCTCCTCACTAAAACCAGAGGAAGTTAAAGAGGCACAGCAGCAAGTATTGGATTTAATCAGAGGGGAGAGATCCGTTAAGCTTGATGTTAAGTTTGAGCGGCTGTCAGAGAGTTTGAGCTTGATGACACAAGTAGCTAAGGCACAGCAGAGACAAGCCTACATTAATTTTAATAGAGCTGAGAAATTGCGAGTGGAAATCATCGTAGTGAGTATGTTAGTATCAGTCCAGATCGCTACTTTTCTAGCCATCTGTACCAGTCGCGCGATCGCCATTCCTCTCCAAGCGGTAACCAGGGTTGCTAAAACTATTACTCAACAAGCAAATTTTGATTTGCAAGCACCTGTCACTACAGAAGATGAAGTAGGAACCTTAGCAAAATCCATCAATCAATTAGTTCAGTGGGTAGCAGAATACACCCATGAATTAGAGCTGGCTCGCCATAATTTGGAAGAGCGAGTACAAGAAAGAACAGAAGAACTTACAGCAGCGCTTCACCAACTTAAACACACCCAAACCCAGTTAATTCAAACCGAAAAAATGTCCAGTTTAGGGCAGATGGTGGCAGGGGTAGCCCATGAAATAAACAACCCTGTTAACTTTATTTACGGCAACCTAGAATACGCCAACCAGTATATTATAGATTTGTTAAAGTTAATTCGTCTCTATCAGCAGGAATACCCGCAACCCACAGAGGCGATCGCACAAGAAATCGCAGAGATAGAACTAGACTTTCTCGCAGAGGATTTACTAAAACTGCTTGAATCTATGAAAATAGGTTCAGAACGCATCCGGCAAATAGTTTTGTCTTTGCGAAACTTCTCTCGCTTAGATGAATCTCAAATGAAATTAGTTGATATCCATGAAGGCATTGAGAATACACTATTGATTTTGAACAGTCGTCTCAAGCATGGAATTGAAGTTATCAAAAACTATGGAGAATTGCCAGAAATAGAGTGTTATCCAGCGCAGCTAAATCAAGTATTTATGAATATTATAGTAAATGCGATAGATGCACTAGAAGAGTCAGGGGATAACTCTAAAAAAAGTAAAATTCCTCAGATTTTAATTCAGACGCAAAAGTTGGACAGTAGCCAAATTCTGGTGCGAATTTGCGATAACGGCCCGGGCATTTCACCCGCAATCCACAGTAAGCTATTTGACCCATTTTTTACAACTAAAGAACCAGGAAAAGGCACTGGTATTGGCCTGGCAATTTGCTACCAGATTGTGGAAAAACATGGGGGGAAAATAGAGGTAATTTCATCTTTGGGAGCGGGAGCAGAGTTTGCGATCGCACTTCCTGCCTCCTCTCAAACTTGAAGCTAGATATTGTCTATTATGAGGACATTAATGTGTTAACGACGACACATAATTTGTTATTTGACATATGGAGAATAGCGGACTCGAACCGCTGGCCTCTGCGGTGCGATCGCAGCGCTCTACCAACTGAGCTAATTCCCCTGATTGAGTTTTAATTTAGCATTTTAGATGCCGGATTGCCGAATCTAAAAGGCTTACAGGTCTTGCTGGCTCTCACGTTCGCAGACCGTCACTTACACTAGCACGTAACTGCTCAAAAGGTCAAGTGTTTTCCGCAGCCGGCTCAGTGGGGGCGATCGAGCAAAGTGCCGCCACTCTATCCAACTCTAAATCAGCAAAATAGTCCACCGTCCAATTAGCTTGGCGCTGGATCATGTGAAACGGGTAAGTGTGAGTCACACCCGCAACCTGAATCCCCGCTTTTTTCGCCGCTTCAATTCCCGCAAAAGTATCTTCTACCGCCAAACACTCGATCGGTTGCAGGTTAAAGTCGGGATATTTCTGGTTGAGAAGTTCCACAGCCAATAGATAGCCGTCGGGTGCTGGTTTGCTCGCCGTCAAGTCGTCGCCTGCGACAATTAACTCAAAGTTTGCCGCCAAACCGGCCAGATCTAACACCAATTCTATATCCGATCGCATTGCCCCGCTAACTATGGCCATTTTCAGTCCGGCGGCCCGAATTTTGTCAATAAATTCTGCCAAACCCGGATAAATCGGCAGTTTCTCCAAAGTATCTATTTGAGCTTTGTAAGCTTGGGCCTTGCGCTGCAGCAGTCGATCGAGATATGTTTCTGTTAGATATCGTCCTCGGCGCTTGAGTAGTTCGGTAATGCAAGCGCGATCGCTCCTTCCCAAACAAATTTCTCGAAACTCCCCACGTTTAAGCTGGAGATTTTCATCGAGCATCAATTGATAGATGATTTTCTCGTGAATCGGCTCGTCATTAACAATCACGCCATTAAAATCAAATAAAACAGCTTTTAGAGTCATTAGTCATGAGTCATTAGTCATTAGTTATTAGTCATTAGTCAGTCAACAGTCAACAGTCAACAGTCAACAGTCAACAGTCAACAGTTAATACATCAAGCAGGAGCTGGAATGCCTGGTAAATCGCCATCAAAATCAGGAGTTCGATCGCCCCAATTCCACCCCGTCGCCACCTTTGCCTGTTCCAAATCTTCCCCAGGCAAAGGTTTCACGCCCTGCGTCACCTGATTCACCCACCAGTGTTCGTGAGTTTGCACCGCCGCGAATCCAGCCGCCCCCGCCCAAGCATCAAGGCTGCCAGCGGCGTAAGACTTAATATAAGGCTCTTCAAAGATATCAGTCAGCCACTCTGTCTGCCGCAAAGTTTTTTGATTTCCGTCCAAAATTGCCACTTGTCCCCCAACCTTCAGCAGTCGGAAGCTTTCTCGCAAAATTGCCCGCGATACAGCAGGTGGCGTCTCGTGAAACAGCAAGGAAGCTGCGACTAAATCGAAGCTGGCATCGGGAAAAGCAACGCTTTCGGCATTTCCGTGCAACCACTGGATATTTAAGCCGGCTTTTTGCGCTTTCATGTCGGCAACTACCAGCATATAAGGCGACAAGTCCAGCCCGACAACTTCCGCTTCGGGAAAAGCTTGCTTGAGCATGAGCGTTGTCGAACCCGTGCCACATCCCAAATCGATGATTCGGCGCGGTTTCACCCGCACAGCGTCAATTAAGCCTTGTCTGACGACTGTTTCGTGGGGAGGCAAAACATATTGCGTGATGGGATCGTAGGAAACGGCGGCACTGGGGTTGAGGTAGCCGCGTTTAATGCCGTGAAAGTTTTGGCTGCTGTAATATTCGGGGTAAACTAAGTTGGGTTGTCGGTAGCGATCGCCCGCTGTTTCCCAGTCGATACCTTCGTAGAGTCGTTTCAGTGCTTGTTCGTCGATCGCCAGTCGCATCAGGGGCGACAAAAAGCGCTCGAAAATTGTATCCTTGCCAACAGCCATAAAACACCTTTAACAAAAACTCTTCTAATTTTAGCCAACGGCCGTCAACTTAGCATTAATTAAAACTGTTTAGTCCCTCTTCCCTCTTCCCTCTATCCCTTACCTCCGTTACAAACTCCGTGGGCTTCCTTTCCCACTTCCTGCTGATACAAATTTAAAAAATGCAACTATAGACACGCTCTAAACACTTATTTTATCAGTCATTCCCCAATCTAAAATCTAAAATCTAAAATCGTATTACTTCCCGTTACTAATAGGAATTTTTACCAAAAATTCCGTACCCCCACCCGAAGGTTTAGAAATTGTGATGCTGCCCCCATGTCCGTCCACTACAATTTTGTAGCTAATTGCTAATCCCAAACCAGTGCCTTTGCCCACCTCTTTAGTAGTAAAAAATGGGTTAAAAATTTGGTCTTTAACGCTGTCGGGAATGCCGGGGCCGTTGTCGGCGATCGCCACTTTCAGAAATTTAGCGCCATGTTCGCGAACTACCCCCGTGGAAATAGTAATAATTTTATCCAGGCGAGCGATCTCGTTCAAGGCATCGATCGCATTGCTCAGCAAGTTCATAAACACCTGATTGAGCTGAGACGGATAGCACTCGACTGAAGGGACCTTGCCGTATTTCTTGACTATATAAATTCTATTTTTAATGCGGTTGGAGAGCAGCAGCAAGGTATTTTCTATACCTTCGTGAATGTCCGCCTGCTTTTTGTCAGATTCATCAAGGCGAGAAAAGTTACGCAAAGAAAGAACTATGCTGCGAATGCGTTCGGTTCCTATTTTCATAGAATCCAATATATGCGGCAAATCCTCCTCGATAAATTCTAACTCAATTTCTTCGGTAAAATCTTCGATTTCCTGGGGAACCTCTGGGAAGGCTTCTTTGTATAAACTCACCAATTCTAATAAATCTTTAGTATATTTGCTGGTGTGAGGCAAATTAGCCGAAATGAAGTTAACGGGGTTGTTGATTTCGTGCGCTATCCCAGCCACCATTTGACCTAGGGATGACATTTTTTCGCTCTGCACTAAATGAGTTTGAGTTTTTTTCAGTTCATTTAAGGCGCTATTAAGCAGTTTTACTTGGTCTTGGGTTTGACTGTAAAGGTGAGCTTGAGTAATGGCGATCGCCAATTGGTCTGCTACAGCTTTTAACAGTTGGATTTCCTCCCGGCTCCAAAGCCAATGAGTAGCGTGGCTACAAATTAAATAACCCTGCGGTTGATTCTGAGTCTGGACAGGTACGGCTAAATAGCTATTAGCTTTAAGTTCCGGCGGTTGAGTTACACCCTTAGCCCAAGTGTCGCTCGAAAGAATAATTGGTTCGCCTTGACCACTCCGTACTAACACATTTTCGAGAAAGTAAGGCTCAAACTTTATGCCTTGTGTCGCAGAATCAGAGGGGCAAAATTCCCACAGGATTTGTAACATTTTTTCTTGCGGTTTGTACCAACCAAAAGCCGCCCGTTCTAGGTGCAGCAAACTTACTATTTCTTCGACTGTACTTTGCACAATTTTGTCTAATTCCAGGGAAGCGCGAATGCGTCCGGCAATCCGGTTGAGCATGGCTTCTCGCTCCGCTTGAGCGCGATTGTTTTCGGAGGAGTAAATTAGCCAAATTGCTGCTAGCATTGCCGGGATGAGCAGTCCGGCGACTACGGATGTCAGCAAATTTAATGCTTGCAGTTTGGATTCAATATTTTCGCGGGGAATTACTAAAGCCATAGACCAGTTAACTTCCTTGAGGGGAGCATAGGCCACATACACCCATTTGTTATCTATTTTTACCAGTTCGATGTTCGTCTGGCGGTCGATCATCTGCCGCGCAATTGTGGAGAGTGCGGGGTCCTTTGACTGTAAAAAGCTTGGGGCCTCCCGGTCGATATTTCCGATTAAGTTATTGTTGGGATGAACAATTGGCACTCCTTGTGAATTGAGCGCAAAAGCATAACTGTCGGAACCGTACAGCAAGCTGTTAGCGACAGATGTTACTCGGTCTAATTTAATGCTGCCCGATAGGACTCCAATTACTTGATTGGGAGCGGGAGGTAAAGCCCAAATAGGAGCTGAAATAATAATCGTAGAAACTTTTGTACTGCGGCCGATCAGCGGGTCGGAAACGTTGAGCTGCCCGGCCATTGCTTTTTGAAAGTGTTGGCGGTCTTTGGCGTTCGCGCGGTTGCCTAGAGTGTTGATAAATGAGCCGTCGGGTTGAATTAAGGACAGGATGAAATACTCTTTTAATCTGTATATTTCTCCTTGCAACCGAGGTTCGACTAATTGCCAATTGAGAGTGCCAACCGTAGGATCGTAAGCAATGGTTTCTATTTCTGCTTTGCGGCTGCTGAGCCAGCGGTCGATTTCATCGGTACCTTTTTCTAGTTTTAATAGTGCTATTTGCTTTAAATTGTCAAGGATTAGTCCGCGCACAAAAAAATAGCTGATGCAAGCAGTTGTGCTAATCGTTAAAGCGGTGGTGGCCAGAATTAGCAGGGTCAGCAAATGGCGGCGCTGCCGTCTGTGTTGCCAAAGACTGTGCGCTTGCTGCCACCCTGATTGAGCAGAATTGCTGATGTTTTCCCAAAAGTGGCGCAGGTTTTTTGCTTGGTGTGGCGGCGGCGCAGACACAGATCCGGCTTGATTTGCTGGGTTTTGCATCATCAAATGTTCTCTCCGAATCAAATTCATCAAACGGTATTGGTCATTCGGCAGAATTAATATCAGCCAAGTCGTGAAACCAGTTTCAGAAAAATAATGCAACTGTAGGCTGGTTATCCCAACCCTGGTAGGCATCAGTCATTCCCAATCTCAAATTTAAAATGGTATGACTTGCATTCCTGACTGCAAACAATTCTTATTCCGATCGCACGCTCGCCTTCTATTTTGGCATCAGCTTGATATTTTGACCTTCGGTTTACCTAATTGAGGTAACTGCTTTACGATATCTTTAATATCTATCTCGTTTGTATAACAAAATAATTATAAATAACACAGAGAAAACACGGAGTTTTTTAAATTAGCAATGTATTATAAGGTATAGGTAAATACTTATTGACAATTTTACTAATTTGCGCTGTGGTTTCAAGGGTAAATTTTTTCGTCTAAAGCTTTTTTAGCCAAGCGAGTTGCATAAACGGTGAGGGCGATCGTTGCTACCAAACCAATGCCGTAGAGAGCCCACTCAGCAGCAGTGCGCGATCGCCCGCTAGATCCGAGTGCAGCCAAACTCCCGGCCAGGGAACCGATATAAACATACATGACTGTTCCGGGAATCATACCGATCCAAGATGCCAAAAAATAGTCTTTTAGAGATACCTGCGTGACTCCAAAAGCATAGTTAAGCAAATTAAACGGAAAAATGGGAGAAAGTCGCGTCAGCAGCACAATTTTCCATCCTTCAGAGGCAACTGCGGAGTCGATCGCCTTAAATTTTTGATTGCCTTCTATCTGTTTGGAAACCCAGTCGCGAGTTAAATACCGCCCTACCAAAAAAGCGCAAGTTGCGCCTAAAATCGAGCCGATGGAAACACAAACCGAACCGCCAACGACTCCAAACAAAACGCCAGAACCGAGAGTCAGCAAAGAACCGGGGATAAATAGAACCGTTGCGACAATGTAAATTAGAATAAAAGCTGCCGGGCCCCAAGGGCCGAGACTCGCGATCGACTCCAAGGCATTTGTCAGAATTCCTTGGAAGTTGAAAAACCTACTCGCTGCAATCAAAGCCACAGCTAAACCAATCCCTAAAATCAGTTTCCACCTATTTGATGGCGGCGGATTTTCATCGGGCGATCGCGAATCATTCATTGCTTAAAATCTCCATTCTCAATAATATGGGCATGGGGCATTGGGCCCAAAAGCATGGGGAATCGGGAATCGGGAATCGGGCCCAAGAGCATAGTTTCTTCCTTCTTCCTTCTTCCTTCTTCCTTCTTCCTTCTTCCTTCTTCCTTCTTCCTTCTCAAATCAAAGTACCGCCACAGCTAGAACCGCTACCCGCCGTACAGCCGTAACAATAAGCAGCCGTTTGCACCTCTTGAATCACATCTAAACTGCCAGATGCGAGCAATTTAGCAGTATTTATCTTTTCCCCACTGCCAGTTTTCGCCGGCAGATTTTCCATTTGGTTAAAATCGCAGTCGTAGACATTGCCCAAATAGTCGATCGACAATTCGTTACGGCACATTAAATGTTCCAGAGTACCGGGATTAAAATTATCCTCCAAAAACCCCAGATAAGGCTTGTGAAGTTTCTTATGTTCCAAATGAAACTTAGTTCGTCCCACCGGCAAATTAGTAATCGCGAACAATTGATTAAAACAAATCCCAAAATGTTCGGCTAAATAAACCTTGTAATCTTCCTCTAACTTGCCTTGTTCCGGTGTTAGCGAAAACTTATCTGTTGCCGGCACTTGTGGATTGTACACCAAATCCAGAATTAAATTTGGGTTTTTCCCGTATCCCAACTGATTTAGCTTTTGCAGCGCCCGAATCGAACTGTCAAAAACACCGTTGCCACGCATTTTGTCCACATTGTCAGCTTGGTAGCAGGGAAGCGACGCCACAATTCTGAGTTGCTGCTGCGCGCAATATTCGGGAATATCTTCAAAACCTTTTTCAAAGTAAATCGTCAAATTAGAACGAACAATTACCTCTTTGCCTGCAGCCCTGGCAGCTTCTGCCAGCGGTTTAAAACCGTAAAGCATTTCGGGAGCACCACCGGTGAGGTCAACAGTTTGAATTTGAGGAAAGCGGCGAATGATTTCAATTAATTGGTCGCAAATTTCCGGGGAAAGTTCTTCTGTTCGTGTCGGGCTAGCTTCTACATGGCAGTGAGTGCAAGCGAGGTTGCAGCGTTTGCCGAGATTTATTTGTAAAACTGTAATCTGCTTTTTAGTTAAAGCTGAGTGAAGTTTGTTTTTGAAAGGGGTGACTGCGGTCTGAATCATGTGCTAAACTTTTTAGTCTCTGCTCGCAACGGATTTAGAGGCGTTCCGGGGGAACGCCTCTCATAATTTAGCACTAATTCTTTGGATGCGAGAGCGACAAATTTTAACGGGTCGCTACAAAGTTAATTGAAACTCACATCTTGCACCATTATTGAAAACAGGCAAGATGCCTGTTCCACAGGAGAGGAATTTTGTTGTGGAACAGGCCGAAAAGCCTGTTCCTAAAAGGCTTATTGACAATACTGCAAGAGCTGAGTTAAAACCGACAAGGCAAGAATTCTCATTTTGACACTAATCTTACTTTAGAGAGTCCACTAATTTCTCAACTCGTGCTTTAATTTCATCTCGAACGCGGTGAAAAGTTTCGATGGGTTGTCCGTCGGGATCGTCGAGTTGCCAATCTTCAAACACTTCTCGCAATACCCACGCTTCGGGTAAATTCACGCCGCAGCCGCAGAGAGAAATTACGGCATCGTAGTCTTCTGCATTGAATTCGTTTAATGGGTTGGATGTTTGATCGGTGATGTCAATGCCGATTTCTGACATGACTTGAATTGCTGTCGGATGAACTCTGCTTGATTCTAACCCGGAACTGGTGACTCCAATCTTGCCGGCTCCGATGGTTTTAGCAAATCCTTCTGCCATTTGCGATCTGCAGGAGTTTCTTTTGCAAACAAACATTACTTTTTTCATGGTTTTTGTTAGTTGTTGGTTGTCGGAAAATTGTATGACTAGGCTAGACAGACCCGGGCGTATTACGTCTAAAAAATCGCTTCTCAAACCACAGTGCCAGGTTAACTAAACTAATCAGCACAGGAACTTCTACTAAGGGCCCAATCACCGCAGCAAAGGCAGCACCGGAGTTAATACCAAACACAGCAATGGTGACAGCAATGGCTAATTCAAAGTTATTGCTAGCAGCAGTGAAAGCTAAACTTGCTGATTTCGCATAGTCAGCTTTTATTTTCCATGCCATGTAGAAAGTTTCTAAGAACATTAGCACAAAGTAGAGCAGCAACGGAATCGCTATCCGCACCACATCCCTAGGAATCTGAACAATTAAATTTCCCTTTAAGCTAAACATGACTACGATGGTAAACAAAAGAGAAATCAGTGTAAGTGGACTGATTTTAGGAATGAAATCGCTGTGATACCAACGCTTTCCTTTGGCTTTTATCAACGCGATGCGGGTTAAAAAGCCTGCCAGAAATGGAATCCCTAAATAAATTAAAACAGTTTGGGCAATATCTCCAATTCCTATGTTAATAACGCTGCCTTTTAAGCCAAATAATGGCGGTAAAACTGTGAGAAAAAACCAGGCATAAACGCTGTAAAATAAAACTTGAAAAATACTGTTGAATGCCACAAGTCCTGCGGTATATTCAGTATCTCCTTTAGCTAACTCGCTCCAGACAATTACCATCGCAATACAGGGGGCTATTCCAATCATGATCAAGCCGGCCATATATTCAGGGTAATCATGTAGAAAAGTGATGGCTAACACAAACATTAAAATCGGCCCGATTACCCAGTTTTGCAATAACGAGAGACCTAGAATTCTAGGATTGCGAAAGATATCCCCTAACTCTTCATATCGCACCTTGGCAAGGGGTGGATACATCATCAGAATTAAGCCAATGGCAATCGGGATGTTAGTTGTTCCAACTTGAAATTGGTTGATAAATCCTTCGATACCTGGGATGAAAACTCCCAAGGCAACGCCGATGACCATTGCCAGAAAAATCCATAAGGTTAGGTAACGGTCTAAAAAGGAAAGTTGCTTTAAAATGGTTGAATTTTTCATCAGTTATTTTGGATACCTCCAAGGGATATGCCAACTTTAGATACTCTTAGCAGAGTTAACCTCAAGGGCGCGATTTGCGACGGCGATCACCTCTTTAGCGGCTTGTTCCTTGCGTTCGCTGTAGCGATCGGTCAAATAGTCGGCTTGCTCCCGCAACAGCAAGGTAAACTTGTACAGTTCCTCCATTACGTCGATCGCGCGATCGCGATAAGGCGAATCCTTCATCGTCCCATCATCATTAAATTCCTGATAAGCTTTCGCAACCGAAGACTGATTCGGAATCGTAAACATCCGCATCCAGCGGCCCAAAATTCTCAAAGTATTCACAGCATTAAAAGACTGCGAACCGCCACTGACTTGCATCACCGCCAAAGTTCGGCCTTGAGTCGGTCTGACAGCCCCAATATTTAAAGGAATCCAGTCAATTTGGTTTTTCATAATGCCGGTAATATTGCCGTGCATTTCTGGACTCGACCAGACTTGACCCTCCGACCACAGGCTCAATTCCCGCAATTCCTGAACCTTCGGATGCGTATCGGGAACGCTACCATAAATCGGCAATTCTAGAGGATTAAAAAACCTAACTTCGGCACCGAAGCCCTCAATAATTCGAGCCGATTCTTCCGCCAACAAGCGGCTGTAAGAACGCTCTCTTAACGATCCGTATAAAAACAGAATTCTCGGTTTGTGCGTAAAATTTGCCATGATGCTTTTAATTAAAATCCCGAAATCCGTTAGACAGTTCTCGATAAACTGCGACTGCTAATTGTGCTCCCCAAATCGGAGCAACCCAGTAAACCCAGTGGTGTTCCCAAATGCCACCAACTAAAGCTGGGGCGAGAGAGCGTGCCGGATTCATACTCGCTCCGGTAATCGGCCCCATAAATGCAGCTTCTAACCCTACAGTTAACCCAATTGCTATCCCGGCAAAGCCGATGTGAGCGCGTCTATCAAGTCCTGAACCGAGGATAACAAACATTAAGATAAAGGTCAAAACAGTTTCTAAAATTAGAGACTGCAACCAGTTACCATTGAGAGGGATAGTTGCACCGAGATTTGCCACTTCACCTAAAGTAATTAGCAGCAGTTTAGAAGCTGCGATTGCACCCGCACACTGCCCTAAAACGTAAGGCAAAACTTTATATTTTGGGAAAAAACCGCTCGCCCAGAACCCTAAAGTTACGGCCGGATTAAAGTGTGCACCGCTGATGTGTCCTAGGGCGTAAATCATCGCAGTTACTACTGCACCAAATACAAAACTGACGCCTAAATGAGTTACGGAACCAGCGCTAGTTTTGTTAACCATCACCGCACCCGTGCCTGCAAAAACCAAAATAAATGTACCTAGAAATTCTGCGATCGCTTCTCTGCTGCACTCCGGTGAAAACAAGCTGCCCGCTGTCTTAGAAACTGACTTGAACATTGAATCTCTTGATAACTTTAGCTTTGTTGTTAGATTATAGTTGCAATCCAGAAGGTTCACAATTATACCTAAAAAGTTGCCTGCTGTCGCAATAACTCGCCAATAGTCAAGTCAAGCTGAGCTTTGCCACCAAAAACTGTGCCCACCTTCCCATTGTAGAAGTGCTGATAAATTAGTTGATAGCCTTCTTTTGGTAAAGGAATATAACCCACAGAACTAACTAAGTTCGGAGCTTTCTTCATGTAGAATTCTACAAAGTTGCGTAGTTCTACTTTATTTTGAGCCGAGTTGTAGTTGACATAGATAAATAGAGGTCGTGCCAGGGGCTGATACTGAGCTTTTTCTACAGTTTCGCGGGATGGCAACACTGCTCCTTTGCCTCTGTCAATACCTACAGCTTTCAATTGACTTTGGTTGTCTTCGTAATAGGACAATCCAAAGTAACCCAAAGCATTTTCGTCTTTAATAACTCCCTGCACTAAAACTGTGTCGTCTTCACTAGCTGTATAGTCGGTACGGCTGGCTTTCGCAGTACCTACTGTTGCCTCTGTGAAGTAGTCAAATGTACCGGAATCTTTGCCTGCACCGTAAAGGGTGAGAGGTAGATTCGGCCAATTGGGTCGAATCTGATTCCAGCGGGTAATTTTTCCTTGGGCGGCGGGTTCCCAAAGTTTTTTTAGTTCGGCTACTGTGATGTCTTTTGCCCAGCTATTTTTGGGATTGACTACTACTGTGAGTGCGTCAAATGCGACAGGTAATTCGTAGTAGCGGATGCCTGCTTTGTTGCAGGCTTCCATTTCCCCTGCGCTGATGGGGCGCGAGGCGTTGCTGATGTCAGTTTCGCCAGCACAAAACTTTCTAAATCCTCCACCAGTACCGGAGAATTCAACAGTAATTGATGCTTTTTGGGGATTGGTATTTTGATATTCTTTGGCGATCGCATCCGTAATTGGATACACGGTGCTGGAACCGTCTATTTTAATGCTTTGCGATTCTGGCGACTGGACTTGTCCGCAGGAGTTGAGAAGCCCGATCGCACCTATGGTCAAAGCAACTATACTTAGTGCGAAAACCTTGGGCTTTTCTGCTGAGTTCATTGACCTCACCCAATGCCATAACTAAGGGGTACATTGGAATCATATCAATAAAACTTGATATGTCAAGTATGAGGGAAGACAAACAGGCAATAAACACATTAAGAAATGTTGATGGGTTAATCTGCGTCAGAACAAGGGCGCGCCGGCAGGATCTGGCTGAAGCGGCGGTATTCGGCGAGGTACTGTTCGAGGGCGACAAACTGAGCTAAATTGAGGCTGTAGTAGATCCAGCGACCTTCTTGGCGGCTGCGAACTAAACCGGCTTCTTTTAGGGTTTTGAGGTGGAAAGAGAGTTTAGGCTGAGGGACAGAAAGCCGATCGCACAATTCGCAAACGCACAACTCCTGTTGCTGCAGCAACTCCAGAATCTGAATCCGCAGGGGGTCAGAAAGAGCGTGAAAGCCTGCGGAGACAAGTTTTTCCGAAATCTGTCGCTGTGAAATGCGATCGGGTGCAGTCGTAGAATTTTTAAGCATCAATTATTTTGAAAACATCCATACAAAACATCATAGTTTCTCAAGTTTCATCCCAGAAAATCACTGTATTCAGCATCGACAGATCCTTCGGAGTGGATATTACTTCGGAGTCTGTACCCGGGCCGGCACATCAGTGAGTCCGGCTTTTTGCATCAGCGAAATCACCCCTATAGATAGAATTCCCCCAATAATTGCCCCGACAACTACCAGGATAATAAAGACTTTTTGCAGAGTTTTTTTAGTTGCCGGGTGGTACTGTTTCGGCAATGCTTCACCTTGCTCGTCAACTTCTTGCTCCAAGGGGTCTAGCGGATTGGAGGGATTTGAGTTAAAGGGATTGGGCGCTTGATTCATGGTTAGTTTGGGTTAAAGGAGATCGACAACTATTTTAACTTGCGATTTAGCCTCGCAGCTTAAATAATACATTCTGGTTTTACTGAATACTCTATAAATTTTATTAAGATTGCTAACATACGGATTAACCCGGTTTATTGAATAAACCGGGTTTTTCAACATACTAAAAGTTTTATGTCACGCTTCTGCTTTTGACAAACGATCGAGAGAAATTGTTGCCGCCTCAGATACTTGAGAATTGCTATCTTTTTCTAAGTATTTTAAAGCCGAAACGCTCTTAACACTCGGCAAATTGCCCAAAGCTTCAGCCAGCCTCTGACGGATCAGCCAATCTTCCGACTGAGCAAAATTGAGGATGCGATCGATCGCCCCAAGATCTTTAATTTCCCCCAAAGCCGAAATTGCCGCCTGCTGGATCACCACTTGCTCGCTGTCGAGAGCTTTCAGCAGCACATCGCGGGCCCGGGGATCTTTGAGATTCCCCAGAGAAACAGCAGCACTAAAGCGCACCAGCCATTCAGTATCTTCGTAAAAAGCCCGCACCAAAGCATCAAAAGCTCTGATATCTTCCAGATAGCCCAAAGCACCCGCAGCGTCAGCGCGAATGCCGTAATCCGGGTCTGTTTCTAGCAATTTGACTAGAATGGGATAACACTCGGCTGTCGGTTTGACCCCGAGAGCAAACACAGCCATCGATCGCACCTGCAAACTTTCGTCGTTCAACACCTTTTTAATCAAAGGCACCGCCTCTGCAGCAGGCACATTCCGCAAGTTGGCCAAAGCCACCATTCGATCGGCGGAATTTTCGCTTTCTAACTTGGCTGCAATTTGCTCTAAGCTTAAAGTTGTCATTATGGATAAATCTTGTAGTAAAACTTTACATTCGGGTTATTTTGATTATAGGGGAGTCTCAGGGGAAAAGCAGGCAGTAAAAACCGCCCTGCGTATTTGAGATGAGTAAGATTGCGGATTAGTGAGACGATTAATCTAAAGCTCAGATTGCGTGGAAATAATCAATGAGAAAGTTTATTATTTAAATCCCAAGCACAGGCGAGGTGTTTCTGCCGTTCCCTAAGGCTTTGCCCGATAGTTAGCCGCCCTCTGACAACCTGATCAACTATGCCGTTCTACCACCCGCCCTTTTACTCCTCAGCCTTAGAACAAGCGATCGATCGCTACCCCCTCACTGCCGGGCCAGAAACTTCCTTAGCAGTGGCGATCGCCCTGATGAGTCAGTTGCAAAACAGTTGTCCCCTAGTCAAAACACCTGTACCCTCAGACCGGGGGGCGATCACCGAAACATCCGCGCCGGAAAAGATGCGGGCCCGGTGCGTGTTCGTCGTGCAGAACCAGCAGACTATTACCACAGGCCACTTATCCGACAACCCCAGCCGCGGGCTGTTAATCGGCATATTAACTCCCGCCGACCTAGTGAGGCTGATAGCTTCTGGCACAATAGACGGCCAGGACAAAGTAGGCCTGCACAAAATACCGATTTCCGAAGTGATTTCCCCGGTGTCGGTCTCCCTCACAGAATCCGATGACCAAGACGTGTTTACCGCCTTATCCTTATTTCGCCAGCACAAGATTCGCTATTTGCCGATCGTCAATCAATTTCGCCACTTGGTAGGAGTGCTGACACGGGAAAGAATTCGCCAAGTATTGCAGCCTTCAAACATTCTTAAATTGCGGCGGGTAGCAGAATTAATGACTACGCCAATTACAGCGCCCCACACCGCCTCACTGCTGAGCATAACCGAACTGATGTCAGAACATCAAGTCAGTTGTGTAGTGATTACAAAAAACAAAGAATTAACAATGGAGAAGCCCAAAGATGACTATACCTCCATTTTTCACTATTCCTTTCACCAACCCCTGGGAATTATTACCGAATATGACATTGTGCAGGCACAGTTTCTTGAACTAAATTTCCAGCAAACCCCAGCTCAAAAAGTCATGAGAACTCCCCTGCAATTTCTTCAACCTTCCGATTCCCTATGGACGGCGCACAAAGAAATGGATCAGCAACAAGTGCAGCGGTTGGTCGTATGCGGGGGACGCGGAGAACTGTTGGGAATTATTACTCAGACCAGCTTGCTCAGAGTCCTCGACCCCACGGAAATGTACCGAGTTGTCAAACAGTTGCAGCAGTCGGTTTATCAACTCCAAGCCGAAAAAGTGGAACTGTTGCAAAGCCGGAACGCCAAACTGGAACAGCAGGTGCGGGAACGGACTGCAAAACTCCACGAACAATTGCAGCGCGATCGGCTGTTAACTCACATTTCCTTGCGGATTCATCAATCCTTAAACCTCGAAGAAATTCTCCACGCCAGCGTCGATGAAGTCCGCCAAGTTTTGCAAGCTGACCGAGTAGCAATCCTGCATTTAGAGTCCAGCAATTACGGCATTGTAGTGGCAGAATCCGTTGCCGAAAATTGGCCTTCAATCTTGGGAGAAATCATGCCGGATAATATTTGGCAAGAATCTGCTTCGGTGATCGAACAGGAAATTTATGCCGTCCCCGACATCGACCAAGCCTGTTTGAGCGCCGAAAAATATGCGCGGTTCCAGCAAGCGCAAATCAAAGCTTATTTGATTGTACCAATTTTGCAAGACGGCAATTTGTGGGGGATGATGTGTGTCCATCAGTGTTCCCAATCCCGTCAGTGGCAGCCTTCGGAAGTGGATTTGCTGCTGCAACTGGCAACTCAAATCGCGATCGCCATTCAGCAAGCCCAACTCTATCAGCAAGTCCAAAATCTCAACACCGACCTCGAACGCCAAGTCCAAGAACGCACCGCCGAATTGCAGCAAAAAGTTCACGAACTCCAGCATTTAAACGTCCTCAAAGATGAATTTCTCAGCACAGTTTCTCACGAACTGCGGACGCCTTTAGCTAATATAAAAATGGCTATTCATATGCTGAGAGTTTCTCCCACACCAGAGCGACGCCAGATTTATCTACAAATTTTAGAAACAGAATGTACTAGAGAAACAGATTTGATTAATGCTTTGCTAGATTTGCAGCGGCTCGAAGCCGCAACTTGTCCGATCGACCTCGAACCAGTAAACTTAGAAGTCTGGCTGCCTACTATTATCGACCCGTTTTACACCCGGGCCCACGACCGCAACCAGGATTTGCGAGTAGAGTGCGATCGCCACCTCCCCACGATCAGTTCCAACCGCGCTAGTTTGGGACGAATTTTAGCCGAACTCCTCAACAATGCCTGCAAATATACGGCCAATGACGGCGAAATTTCTCTGAAAGTCGAGTGCAAAAACGGAGACGGCGAACAAAGAGGACAAAGGAAAAATTCGCGACAAGCAAGTGCTATGGCTTCACAAATCCAATTTACACTCAGCAATCAATCGTCGATTTCCATAGAGGAATTGCCTCGAATTTTTGAGAAATTTTATCGAGTTCCCAACGCCGATCCTTGGAAGCAAGGAGGTACAGGTTTGGGTTTAGCTTTGGTTCAAAAACTTGTCGAACAGTTGCAGGGAAAAATTGAGGTTGAAAGCAGGAATGGCTGGACTAATTTTATAGTCACATTTCCTACCAACCCGGATGGAAATTAGTCCGCCATCAGTCAATTTTAGATTTTAGATTTTAGATTTTAGATTTTAGATTTTAGATTTTAGATTTTAGATTTTAGATTTTAGATTTCCGCCTAAGAGGTTCGCCAAGCGCTTAGTCAAGTCGCGTTCAGTCGAACGATTTTAGATTTTCCATTTACCCCACAGACGAATCTGGGAGTTTGAACAAGAGTCTAAAATTTTGGGATTTCCATGACTACTGTCGGGGGCTTGTATCCTTTTTTTTGGGTGTCAGCTTTTTTGGGTATGATATCATGTCCAGTCGAGTGACCGCGATTTTTGTAGGGGGGGTTCACCAACAATACCTGCCAATAATTGACCCTCTCAAAAACCCGCCCCGACCGGGATATTATGGTTAATCGATCGGACATGATATCACTCTTTTTTAGGAGCTAGTTTGCGGATACGAGACGGTGCTGGTGCCAAATTCAAATATTCATTTTTATCTTCAACAACTGATGATCTAGATACTGGATACTTCTTGCGTTTAGAGGCATGATTCGCAACTGTACCCAAGCATGGTATGCCAAAATTTTCTAATTGACTGAAAACTTTTTGGACTAAAGAAAAGGGAACCTGGCGAATTGCTACAACCATCAGTATGCCATCGGTGCGCGCCGCTAAAAAATTCGCATCTTTACTATCCGCCAGCGGTGGCGTATCGTAGATAACTAAGTCAAATTTTGCCTGAAGTTCTTCCATTAAATACTGCATTTGAGATGATGCCAACCGTCTGGCAGTACCGGGAACAGGGAGACCGGCAGTTAATACAAAAAGATTATCTGCTAGATGCGATCGTTGGATAATTTCATTGGGTTCGTTTTTATGGTCGAGCAAGTTGCTCAATCCCTTGACATTAGGCAGTTCCAACAGCAAGTGCAGGCTGGGCGCATGCAAATTGGCGTCTACTAACAACACTCGCTGACCCGCCAGCGCTGCCACGTAAGCTAAGTTTAAAGCAACGGTAGATTTGCCTTCGCCAACTGTAGCCGAGCCAATTGCCAAAGAGCTAATCGTTCGATTTGAAGAAAGAAAGCGGATATTAGTATAAAGAGAGTCAAAAGCTTCTATAAATTCCGCAGCAATTTTCTTATTACCCTCTTTTCCTTCAAGATAAGCATAGGCATTAGCAATAGAAGGCGGCAATTTTCTAGCATTTTTGTCAAGAGGAATTGCTCCCAATAAAGGCGCATCAACCGCATCTTTCACGTCATCAGCACAGTAGAAAATATTGCGGAACTTTTCAATGAGGATAGCAGCTCCCAGACCCAAAACTAGGGCTCCAACAACTGCCATCACTAATTTGTTTTTAGCTTTCGATGGAACTGTCATCAACTGGCCCTTCTCATCTCGCGGTATCCGTGGTTCAGAAATTATTTCCCAAGGTACTTGGCTTTGAGCTGCTTGGACGCGCAGAGTTTCCCGCTGGCTTAAAAGTTGATCGCGGGTGCGGGCGGCTACTTCTAATTGCTGTTGCAGTTCGTTGTAGCGGCGGGCTATGCTGGGGAATTCTGTTGCTTGTCTGTTTAAATTGTTTTTAGTTTGGGTGATTGCTTGAAGGCGAGCTTCTAAGACTTCAACTTGGTTAGCAGTATCAACCAATTGTTTAATCAAGCCTATGCGAATAGAATTTTGAAAATTCTGAACTTTAGAATTAGCTTGGGTGCCTACTAAATTTTGCCCCAAAATTCGATCAGTTTGCTGGTTGAGCAAAGCTACTAAATTTGCCCGCTTGCGCTCTAAAGCTTCCACTATAGGGTTAGCAGATTTAAAACGAGCTGTTTCTACAGCAATCTGACCTTCTACTTCCTTAACCTTGGTCAGCAACTCTTTATATTGAGGTTCTTCGCTTAAAGCTGAAGCGGCAATAGCTTCATTTGGTGTAAAATCTAATTGTTTTTGCAAGTTAGCGTACAGCGTTTTCTGTTCTTGCAGTAGCCTTTGAGTTTCTAACTCTAAAGTTTCTACGGTACGAACTTGCGCTATTAATTGCGCGCCTTGTTCTTGAGGGTTGGTAATCTTTTGCTGCTGCTGTATCACCTGTAACTCCGATTTCAGGTCGTTTACGCGCTTATTGAGTCCCGGAAGCTGGTCTTCAATAAATTTAACACCTTCACCAATCCGAGTCTTGCGTTCATCAAGACTGTACTTTAAATATTTCTTTTTAGTTTCTTGTAAAACGAACTCAACTAATTTAGGATCGTTCCCCATGAAGCGAACTTCCAAAATTTTAGTCATCGTCATCAGATCTTCTCCCATCCGCAAAACGACTAATTCTTTTTGAAGAATTTTTTCGGTAAATTTTGGATATCGTTTTTGGACTTGTTGAACAATAGCTGACAGCATCTGAGGACTCTGGAGAATTTGAAGTTGAGTTGCATAGTCCAAACTAAAAAAATCTCTACTAGGTACTCCTCCCCCCTCGCTGCGATTGGCTAGGGCAGAGGGATCAGCAATTCTGGCCTCCGTTGTCACGGGTTCCACTAGCATCCGAAAATCGCCTTGATATGTTTTCTTGCTTCCCTTGATTTGATAAACAACTCCACCGCCTACTAGACCTATAATCCCAATAATGATTAGGGCTTGTCGCTGAAAAGTCCTCAAAAACGGCTTTAGATTCAATCCTTTCTGAGGCTGCGCGCTTAACTCTTCTCCCTCGTCAACGGAAAATTGCTGCACCTGTCGGCTCTGGTTGCTAATGGGTACGATATGAGCGTCCTGTTCTCTTTCCATGTTGACCTCTTGGATATTTTGTGGGTAAAATCAGCTTTCTTCTGCGAGCCTTCAGGTTGATACTTTGAGCATTGGCTTAAGGATATCACACGAAATTATTGGTTGGTCGAACCCACTTCCTTCTAATAGTTCTCACTACTTTCACATAGTATACAAAAATAACTAAATCCCTATGCTATGTCGGCGGTAAAAGTTCTTTTACAAGTGCTGGAGAGTTAGATCAGACTGCATTTGGCTCTGCTGCGTTGTGCTTGTATTTCGGGTTTCCGGGCGACGAAGCAAACTTTTTCAGGTGTCGCTCAGCTTCCCCACAGGGGGTTCCATAACTTTACCAAACTTTTACAATTGACCGTAACACCTCAGCCTCCGCTTGCGCTGGTATTGATTTGTCATCTATGCCATTTTTCGGTTCGGAGTCCACGGCAGAAGCACTTGTTAACTTACGCGCTAACTGACCGGCTAAAAGGTTTTGCATTTCCCATGTAGATATAATTAGCCACATTCAGCAGATTTTTGGGAACGGCAACTAATCGAATCAATTTCCGAGAAAAATCTGTTTCTTCTTTTAATTATAAACTTTTGAGGAGCTGGATGACTGATTAAGTGTATATACTTAGTTTCCCCTGGGGATAATATCACAAATTCATCTCTATAGCGTGCTACAGACATAAAATTTAATAATTTGTGTTCTCAAGCCCGATCGACATCTCGAACAACTCAAGCCTGGTGGGTTTGTCTACCGGGGCAGATGGCGTGGCGCGATTTATGTATTTTCGTAAAAAAACTAGATTTCTGGGTTCCGGGGCTATTACTAAAACTATCGCTTTGATTCGTCTTCCGAGCAAGCTATAGCAATCCTTTCGGTAAACGCGCAACGGGCTTTTTTTTGAATTAACCGATGCCATAAGAAGATGACACATTGTCAAAGAAAAAAAAGAGTTCGCACAGGATGGGAGGATTGCTATTGATCTTGATCGGATTAGCTATCGGTAGTTATTGTTTTTTGATTTTACTAATTACCAACTACTCCTTATTAGCGCTTACTGATTTTGTGCTTTTCTTTCTCGCAGTTTCAACAATATTTCTGCATGAACTTCGCGGGTTATGGGATAAAAATATGTAAGAATCATGCCAGCAATTAAAGCAATTGTGGGCAGCGGCCCGATCGCAACTCGAATCGCAAATAGTGCAGACTCTGGCTGTACGGGTGCAGGCTGTCCCGGAACTGTAGATAGAAATCCAGCTCCTTCTAACGCTTGGCCTACCAACCACAAACCCCCTGCCAATCCGATTTTTTGCAGCAGTACCATAAACGAATAGAAAACGCCTTCGCGTCTTTCTCCTGTTTGCAGTTCGTCGAGTTCGATCACATCCGGTATCATCGACCAAGGTATTAGATAAGCTGTGGAAACTCCTACACCTGCCATGACTGCTAATAGGTACATCTGCAATACTTGTCCTGGTTGGAGGAAAAATAGTCCAGCTTGGGCAATAATCCACAAACTCATGCCCATAAAATATACGGCTTTTTTGCCGTATCTCTCGCTGACTTTACTCCAAACAAATAGCATGATTAATGCAGTGCCTTGAACTGCGATCGCAACCAAGCTAAAAACGTACTGTGGCTGTTGCATCCAGTTAACAACAAAGTAGGGAATAATAGTAGCCGTCAACTGCACTCCCAGCCAAGAAAAAAGATAAATTCCAATGACGTACAAAAAAGGGCGATTGCTAAATGCAATCTGCAACTGTTCTTTTAGTGGCAAGGATGTAGAATTATCTAGTTCGGCGTTTTCTAATAGTTGGGCTGCGACGTGCTTGCGAGTTCCCAAAACGCACCAGTACAAAGGCAAGACAGAGATAACTGCACAGATTGCACCTAATACTAAATATTGTTGATTCGGGTCCTTTTCAAATACACGAAAGATAATTAGAGCTAAGATTAATGAAAAGATGCTGCCACCAATGGAGAAAGCAAAGCGAAAACTATTAAGGCTAGTGCGTTCGTTGTAGTCTTGAGTAAGTTCTGGAGTCAGGGCAGTGTAGGGAAGATTGACAGCCGTGTAGGCGGTGTTGAACAAAATGCTGATCGCAACATAGTACCAAAATAACACTGTGTGATTCGTGCTAGGTACAATCCACTGCAATAAGAAGAATATGCCGAAGGGAATGCCACCATATATTATCCAAGGATATCGGCGGCCCCAAGGGTGAGAAGTGCGATCGCTCAAAACCCCCACAATCGGGTCATTTATGGCATCCCAAATCTTGCCAACTACCAAAATATTACTGGCTAAGCCGGCAGGTAAACCAGCGACATTGGTAAAGAAAACTAGGAGGTAAAATGCCAAAACATTAGCGGTAATTGCCGGGCCGAGGTCGCCGGCACCGTAAGCTAATTTTGTCGAGAGACTGAGTTTTTGTGTTGCGGGATTGTTGGCGGCTGGTTGAGGCGGGGAAGTGTTGCTCATAAACTTTGATTTCGAGATTTTTTGGCAGTCACAGTCTTTCCAGTAGGAGTATAACTCACGCTACGCCCTAATACTAAGTTTTTTGTAGCGATCGGGATTATTCTGAAGAATTGGTAATTGATAATTGGGAATTGGGAATTGATAGATTTGTAGGGGCGGGTTCACCAACAATAATCGCCCCAAAACAAACAATCTCAAAAACCCGCCCCAACCCAACAAACAAGCCAAATTTACGTTCAAATTTACGGTGGGGTGGGGGCGGGTTTATATGAATTGTCGGTCATTGTTATGTATGGTTTGTGAACCCGCCCCTACAACGTTGTGGTAATTCGAGCGATGTCAATATACACAATACCCGTAGATAGCGTAGCAGCTACGCACCATACCAGGGGCTGGTTTTACCCGAAATATCGATCCGTAGCTAAAGATATTGATAAACCCGCCGCCCACAGCCTTAAGGAAACAATCGCCCTACCTGAACTTCTATTTCTGGAAAGGCCAGCATTGACAAAACATCATCTTCATTAAATACTGTTTCTTGTCGGTAGTTTGCCTCGCCCGGTTCGCGAAAAACATAAACTTGCCGCGTGTTAACATCAAGTATCCAATAATCAGTAATTCCCGCCTTAGCATAAGCTGGTGCTTTCCGCTTGCGGTCTGTTTCTAAAGTCGTGTCAGCTATTTCTATTAATAAGAAAATATTGTCGGGTGCGGGATGAAAATCTTGGTACAGCCGAGGGTCGATTTGCACTACAGCAATATCCGGTTCTGGTTCTGAATTATAACTTAGAGCGATCGGGTCTTGGATGCGAATTAAAGCGAGTCCTGCCAGCAGATTTATGAGATAGTCGGCTGCACAGAGGTTAGTTAGTTGCTGCGTGGGGAGGATTTTTTGCACTTATTAAGATAATTTGACCGTCAATTAATTCGACTCGTCCATCGGGATTGAGAATGCCTGTTTCGGTCATGCGGCGGTATTCGTCTACAGTCCACAATTGTAAATCAGTTACAGTCATGCACAATTTCCTTGGGCGATATTATCTATTATCAATTCACATTCTAGTTTTTCTTAAATTACTCGGTCAACAATCTCGATTTAGCTGTAATTGCTCCCACACACCACAAAATGGCATTGACAATTTCCGATCGCTGAATATCTTCTGTGTCTAAAAAACTTGCAAACTCTTCCTCAATATTCAAATGGTCTGCAAAATCATAAAGTATGCGCTTGTATTCAGTTGGCATCGGTATTAAAGTAGCTTTCACTAAATCGAAAAGCGCGTTCAAACAGTTGAGGATAGTAGCTGACTCGTCAAAATCTTCGGCATCGAGCAAGTACAGCGTTTCTGCAATGTCGCAAATAGCGTCTATTTGTGTGGGTGGCTTTCCCAGTTCGCTGACATCAATATTGCACAATTGGAGAGCGTTAATCGCTAGTTCTGGACGGGTAAAAAATACAAGTTGACCGCCGGCTACTAAGGGCGGCTCTTGTTCTCCATAGACAATTAGAGTATATAGATTTGGTATTTCGGTGCTGGGGTCGATCCGGAAACCGAACAGCCACAACAATTTTTCTGTATTTGGGTTCGCTGTTTGCAGTGTTGTTGGGAAAATTTTTGGTTCTGACATGAATTTTTAATCCCTATAATACGCTCTTAAACTCGGTTTCTACGCAATTTTTTGTTTTAAGCTGTCGCGCATTTAAATTGTATATTCAGGGCGGGCGGGACGCCCAACCCCTACTCCCCACAATAATTTAAGTTTTTTTGACAGACAATTTAAATCCAGAACAGCTTAGTGACAAATCTAGAGAGAAGCCGGGTGTAGAAGGCAAGAGTGCGTAATCTTTTTTATCCTATAATTTTTGCTGAATTATGTCGCAGCATTCGGCAACAGGTGCTCTTTTTTCCATTGCTACTACTAGAGCTTCATAAGCTGATTTGTGGCTTTCTATCAGGTTTTTTGCTCGCAGCAAACCCCAGTTTTGTTTGAGTTGAATCTCGGAACTTGGACGGCGCAGTTGTGTTAAAATTGCACTAATTTTGGTGCGGTCTTCTGCTCCTCCTTCTGCACTGCCGTAAACAAATTTTTCTGCGACTATTCCAGCCATCCACACTGTGCAGTATTGGTCTAAAAGTTGGGCGGAAAGAGTGCCAGTTTGGAGTTGAGATGCTAATTGTTCGTCTTCAAATCGGACGCCACCTTGGGCTGTTTGACCTTGTTTAAATGCTTCCCAAGCGTTGAGGGCGTAGCTGGTTACGGGAATTCCTAACAGGTGGGCGACTAGGAAGTGTCCGGCTTCGTGGTGAAGGATACGATCGCGCTTTTGTTTGGAAGTTCCCCCCAGCCAATCTAATAAAATAGTACCGCCTTGACCTTGCCATTGGAAACTGTCGAGGGTAGCAAGCCCCAACAGGCAAAAAGTGGCGATCGCAGGTACGGCTTCTGGCAAGTTGAATAGGGGCCCCAACAATATTGAAACGGTGATGGCAAAGATAGAAATAGCGATAATATTCAAAGAAGTGTCTTTCATAATGCGGAATTGGTAACTGGGAATTGGGAATTGGGAATTGGGCATCGGGCATCGGGCATCGGTTGAATTATTTTTTTTCCTTCTTCCTTCAGAAAGGCGAAAATTTACATCAGCCCGATCGCGTACCGGCCTGGACTTTGGCTTAAAATGCCATCTTGCTTCCAGTTTGACGGAAAATTGTCCCTCCGAAGCCACCGATATTAAAAAGATATTAAAATAAATCAAAGTCCAGTAAAAGTGTTAGTGGAATCCTTCATGTCAGTTTTGGCAGCGATCGCAGTTTTAGGTATCTTGATTGTCGTTCACGAACTCGGCCACTTCCTGGCGGCGAGACTTCAACACATCCACGTCAACCGCTTCTCCATCGGTTTCGGGCCCATCCTCTGGAAGTACCAAGGCCCGGAAACTGAATACGCCCTCCGCGCCTTTCCCCTGGGAGGTTTCGTGGGTTTCCCGGACGACGATCCCGACAGTACAATTCCCCCAAATGACCCGAATTTGCTCAAAAATCGCCCCGTGCTCGATCGGGCGATCGTCATTAGTGCAGGGGTAATTGCCAACTTAATTTTTGCTTATTTCCTGCTGGTGGTGCAATTGAGCACTGTCGGCGCTGCACAAATGAACTACCTACCGGGAGTTAAAGTCCCGGAGGTCGCCGCCGAAGTCAGTTCGGCCGCGAAACAAGCCGGAATTCGATCGGGCGACGTTGTTCTGTCTGTTGACGGCAAGGAATTGGGCGCTTCCCGCGAAGCAATCAAATTATTGGTCACAGCAATCCAAGATCATCCCAACCAACCCCTAGCGTTGGAAATTCAGCGCCAAGAACAAAAATTTGTGGTGACAGTAACTCCTGAAGAGTCGCCCGACGGCAAAGGTCGCATTGGCGTGCAGCTAACTTCTAACGGCACTGTGGTGCGGCAGAGGGCCGGAATTGTAGAGGCGTTTAGCAAGGCCGCCAAAGAATTTGAGCGGATTGTGGTGCTGACAGTTCAAGGTTTTGGGCAGTTACTTAGCAATTTCAGCCAGACTGCCGACAAGTTGTCCGGGCCTGTGGCGATTGTGGCGATTGGTGCAGGGATTGCCAAATCGGATGCTGCGAGTTTGTTTCAGTATGCTGTGCTAATTAGTATCAATTTGGCTGTGATTAATATCTTGCCTTTACCTGCTTTAGATGGCGGCCAGCTAGCTTTTTTGTTAATCGAAGGACTGCGGGGCAAACCTTTACCGAACCGTATTCAGGAAAATGTTATGCAGACTGGTTTGGTGTTGTTGCTGGGTTTGGGAGTGTTCTTGATTATTCGCGATACTGCTAATTTGGCTGGGTTTGATTTGCGAAATTTCATGCAATAGTAAATGAAGAAAGAGGGAAGAAGGAAGTTCGGCAACGGATTCTGTAACGGATGTAACGGATGTAACGGATGTTAGGAAGAAGGAAGAAGGAAGAATTATCCCTACTTTTCCCTTTTCCTATTTTCCTATTTTTCCCTCTCCTTTTTTTCCTCCGCAAGCGAGGCAGAGCCTCTGGATATCGATTCCCGGGCAGAGCCTGGAAGTTAAAAATAAATAACAAATGACAAATGACTAATGACAAATGACTACTGACTAATGACTAATGACTAATGACTAATGACTAAAAAGTTAAGTTTAAAACAACGATCACTCGAAATTCTGATTCGGCTCAAACGCCTCTATCCAGAAGCTCCTTGCACTCTGAACTACGAAACTCCCGTGCAGTTGCTGGTGGCGACGATTCTCTCGGCTCAGTGTACGGACGATCGGGTAAATTTGGTAACGCCGGCTTTGTTTGAGCGTTTTCCCGATGCGGTGGCTTTGGGAAATGCTGATATAGAAGAATTGGAAAGTCTGGTGCGATCGACTGGTTTCTACCGCAATAAGTCTAAAAACATTAAAGGTGCTTGTCAGGCGATCGTCAATAAATTTAACAATCAAGTACCGCAGCGGATGGAACTCCTGCTAGAATTGCCCGGAGTTGCCCGCAAAACGGCTAATGTCGTTCTCGCCCACGCTTTTGGTATTAATATGGGCGTGACCGTAGACACTCACGTCAAGCGTTTGAGTCAGCGGTTGGGATTGACCGAACATACCGATCCTATAAGGATCGAGCGGGATTTGATGATATTGTTGCCGCAGCCGGATTGGGAAAATTGGTCGATTCGGTTGGTTTATCACGGCAGGGCCGTTTGTAATGCGAGAAATCCGGCTTGCAATATTTGCGAACTTGCAGATTTGTGCCCTTCTGCTAATAGTTAGGTGTTGCGCCAAGGTTAAGTACAGGCAAGATGCCTGTACCACAAAAATCTTGAGTTATTGCAGATTTGTGCCCTTCTGCTAATAGTTAGGTTTTCCACAAATGTTAAGTACAGGCAAGATGCCTGTACCACAAAAATCTTGAATAATTGTGGAACAGGCATCTTGCCTGTTGCTAAAAATCTTGAATAATTGTGGAACAGGCATCTTGCCTGTTGCTAAAAATCTTGTTGACAAAAGAAATAATTCAAATAAAAGCGATCCGAAATGACCAAAATATAGTAAAATAGTAGATTGTGATTTATCTAAGGATATCAACAGATTATGGCTAAAAAGAGCATGGTCGAGCGCGAGAAAAAGCGCCAGAGACTCGTAGACAAGTACGCCGACAAGCGGGAAGACCTGAAAGACCAGTTTGACCAAGCTAGCAATCAGATGGACAAAATGGCGATTCACCGCCAACTGCAACAGCTACCCCGCAGCAGTTCGCGGACTCGCTTGCGGAACCGCTGCTGGGCAACTGGACGGCCCAGAGGTTACTATCGTGACTTCGGACTGTCTCGCAACATGATGCGAGAAATGGCTCACGAAGGTCTTTTGCCCGGTGTTGTGAAGTCTAGCTGGTAGCAGAAAGAAGGAAGGCACGACACGGATGATGACACGGATACACGGATGATGTTTTTCTGAAATTGTCGTGTTTCTGGAGATTTATTCTAAAGAAAAAGGAAGAAGGAAGAAGGAAAAAAACTTATAAATAATCGGCAAGATTATGTTTGGGGTTGATTCTTGTTTCAGACTTATGAGTTAAATTTTCCTCCTTCTTGCTTCACTGGCCGCAGCATTTATCGATGCCGAGACTTTCGAGTAACAAGTCGCTGACGGCATTGGCGATCGCAAATTCGCCGTAGAAGCTTTTAGAAAAATCATAAGCCTGCATTTCGGTGACGATCGCAATTACGAGGCTGCCCACGTCATTTTCGCCTTCCATGCGCTGGCGGACATAGATTTGGGCAGCTCTTTTAGCTATTTGCTGGTTGGCTGCTTCTGGGATAAACTCGGAGTCTAGCCATGCCAGCAGCGTTTGTTGGAGCCATTGGCCTTCTTGTTCGGGGTTTTTGGCGGGCGGTAAGGTAATAGGTTCGATGGTTTCAGACATGATTATTCCTAATTGCTAATGTTGACTTTGAAAAGTTAACTGACAAATGACAACTGATAAATATATGCAATATGATATACCGTCAATTATACAAGGATACGCGCAAGGCTACTTCTTGATGGCAAATGACGGCGAGGAAAGTTTGGGATGGTATTCGAGCCGTCAGCGGGCGCTGATTCCCCTGGATGAAAGATTTACCTATCCCACATCGCTGCGCCGCCAACTCAATCAAAATCGATTTTCGGTGGCTGTGAACCGCGATTTTGGGGCGGTGGTTGAGGGTTGTGCCGATCGCGAAACGACTTGGATTTCTAAGGAGCTCAAGAAGATTTACTGGGGTTTGTATGAGGCCGGTTGGGCTTACAGCTTCGAGACTTGGTGTGGCGACGAATTGGCGGGCGGTATTCTCGGATTGTCGATCGGCGGTGCGTTTATTGGGGAGTCGATGTTTTACCGAATTCCCGAGGGTTCTAAGGTGGCGATGGTGAAGTTGGTGGAGAGATTGCGCGATCGATCTTATCTGCTTTTCGATGCTCAAATGAACAACCCGCACTTGGAAAGATTCGGCGCTTATACTGTTAAGGAAAAACTGTACAACACTCTTTTGCAAGCAGCTTTGAAGCGCCGCTGTTCCCTATTTTGAAAGCTTTGAGCTAATCAGGACTCAATTACGCGACTGCAAACGACTTTTATTATGGATAATTAACCTGACATGATATTATCTCTTTGTGCTTGGGAGTTTTTGCGGCAATTTGAGAAACAAAAAACGATTGAATTAGATAGTTTGATTCAAATTTTTCGGGAATACTGGCGAGATGAGTCTTGGCATGAAGTGTTACGTTTAATGGCGGGAAGGCTGGATGCTAATTTTACAGGTAACATCCTGGAATACTTGATTGATGAAAATGGGGAAGCCGAAAACTTTAGTAATCTGTTTTTGGCGGCGCAGTGTGTTTCAGAAGTCAAGAATAGAAATGATATTGCTGCTATTGCTAGTAAGTTGCGCGATCGAGTCAAAGAGTTAACTAAATACGAAAATAGCAGTGCTTCTACACCTCAAGAATATGACAACCTAGTTTATGAAATTCGCAGACAAGCAGTAGCAGCAGTTGCAGCAACTTGGAAAGATGACCCCGAAACCTCACCTTGGCTCAAACAAGTCGCTCAATTTGACAATCATTGGACTGTGCGACAAGCAGCAATTCAAGAATTAGTGCGCGGCTGGAAAGATGACCCCGAAACCTCACCTTGGCTCAAACAAATCGCTCAATTGGACAATAATTGGGCTGTGCGACGAGCAGCAGTTCAAGAATTAGCGCGCGGCTGGAAAAATGACCCCGAAACCTCATCTTTGCTTAAACAAGTTGCTAAGTGTGACAATGATTGGATTTTGCCAGAAGCAGCAGTTCAAGAATTAGCACGCGGCTGGAAATATGACCCAAAATACTTATATTTGCTCAAACAAATCGCTCAATTTGACGATGATAGAAATGTGCGAAAAGTAGCAGTTCAAGAATTAGGGCGGGGGTGGAAAGATGACCCAGAAATCTTACCCATTCTCAAACAACTGGCTCAATCAGACGATGATAGGGTTGTGCGACGTGCAGCAGTACAAGAATTAGCACGGGGGTGGAAAGATGATCCAGAAACCTTACCCATTCTCAAACAACTGGCTCAATCAGACAATAATTGGGCTGTGCGGCGTGCAGCAGTAGAAGAATTAGTACGGGGGTGGAAAGATGACCCAGAAACCTTACCCATTCTCAAACAACGCGCTCAATCAGACGATGATTGGGATCTGCGACAAGCAGCAGTACAAGAATTAGCACGGGGGTGGAAAGATGACCCAGAAACCTTACCTTGGTTCAAACAACGCGCTCAATCAGACGATCGTGGGGATGTGCGACGTGCAGCAGTACAAGAATTAGCACGGGGGTGGAAAGATGACCCGGAAACCTTACCCATTCTCAAACAACTGGCTCAATCAGACGATGATTCGGATGTGCGACAAGCAGCAGTACAACAATTAGCACGGGGGTGGAAAGATGACCCAGAATTATTTGAGTTATTGTGCGATGTTGCTATCAATGACCCCTTCGATCGCGAGGATCAGTGGCAAGAGAATCCCCGGCAAACAGCTCTTGCAGCTACGATCGAACTATATCCCGATCGCCCTCAAACTTTAGAACTTGTGCGCGATCGCGCTCAGAACGATTCTGACGAAACACTCCGCGAATTTGCCCAGGAAAAATTGGCAGAATTAGAGGGCCAATGAGCGATCGCCTTTATTAGCGATCGCCTTTTCTGCATTAACATCAACCTCATCAACCTGTAAACTTTCATTCCGCCGCCAAAACTCATCCAGCAACTGAAAAAAATACTCAAATCCCTCCCTTTCGTCTACTGAATAAAGCATGATAATTTTCGCCCAAGAATTCACCGACTGTACATTAAAGCGTTTCTGCAACCAAGGCTGAAACTCCCCATAAAACTCATTTTCCTGTTCACTTGGCTCAATCCCAAATTCTCGCCTAGCTGTTTTATAGCCAGCCAAAAACACAAACAAATCGCTAACTGAACATTTCCCAATGTAGATCCCCGGTCTAGCTTTGATCTTTTCTAGAACATCAAATAATCCACTCATTTTTACCTCTGATTTTAACCAACAGTTCTATTTTACAAATTTTCTATTTCTTCGACAACAAATTGGTCGCTCGGAGAGTGAAAATCCTTAACCCACTCTTCTTTTAACATTCCATCTGTTGAGAGATTATCAAACACTAGACCTCGAACTTCAACCCCGTAATGTTTGCCGTTAACTGTAATCGATTCTGTAACTCCCTGACTTTCTAGACGTTCGCTGATGATATAATCCTCATCCTGATACTTTGTTCTCAGTCTCAGAATCTTTCCCTGAATCCCTTGTTGTTCTAGCCATTCCATAACAGCAGCAGCACAGCGATCGCATTCAAGAATTTTAAATTGACTGACTATATTTCCAATCTCTCGATAAATCTCTAAACTTGACAAATAGCTCATCTCTTTACCAAGATCTTAGACAAATAGACATCTCCAACAATTCCCGTGGGGTAGAAATCTTGCCTGCCCTTGACTGGCTGTTCACTAGATGTCTAATAATATAATACTCTAGCATAAAATAGCGCTCGCTCGCTCTTGATGTGATATAAATAAAAAAAGGAAAAACAAAATTATGACTGTAGCCACTAAAATACCCAAGCCTACGCCGAAATAGTTGAGTTCTCGGCCGCCGGCACAAATCCCGAAAGCATTATCAACTTTCAACTATCCGAAGAAGCCAAAGAACATATCGCTGACCTAATTTATCAACATAATAATTGAGTGATATATCTTAACTTTTGAAAAATTTAAAATCGCTATTATAAATAGTATAATTAAGCTGAGATACTTCTCGGAGACAACCACTATGCAAGTCACAACCGCAGAAATCATTTATCCTTCCAGCGACGGTCAGCCGATGGCAGAAAGCACCATTCAATACGAATTAATTGTCAAAATTAAAGAAGGTTGCGAATCGCTGTTTAAGAATGACCCAAACGTTTTTGTAGCAGCCGATTTACTCTGGTATCCCCTTGAGGGCAGACCCGATATTTCTCAAGCACCTGATACGATGGTGGTGTTTGGCAGACCAAAGGGCGATCGGCCTTCTTACATACAATATCGAGAGGACAATATTGCTCCTCAAGTCGCCTTTGAAATTCGCTCCCACAACGACAGCCAAACTAAAATGAATAAAAAATTGGCATTTTACCAGCGTCATGGAGTTGAGGAATATTACCTTTACGATCCAGAAAGAAATGAGTTGCAAGGTTGGCAAAGAATTGAGGGAAATTTAGAAGTAATTGAGCCGATGGAGGGATGGATAAGTCCGAGATTAGGTGTGCGATTTGAGTTGGGAGAAGATGGGTTAGAAATTTATAGACCTGATGGCGAACAGTTTCTTTCCTATGCGGAATTAGAAGAACAGCGGGGATTATATCGCCAGCGTTTACAACAAGAATCTCAAAGAGCCGAACAAGAATCTCAAAGAGCCGAACAAGAATCTCAAAGAGCCGAACGTTTAGCCGCCAAACTGCGGGAACTGAACATCGATCCAGATAGCATTTAAGCCGGAATAAATGCTAAGAAACCCGATTTCTCAAACAAATCGGGTTTCTGACGATTGCGGTTATTTATTCTTTTAGTCCAGGACTAATCAAGACAAAAGAAACCGGGTTTTTTGCGGTTTTGCAGACGGTAACGCGTCTTCTCAGGTAAAAACCCGGTTTCTGACCGCCCGTGCGTAAGTCTTATTCTTTTCAGGGCGAACCGGGATATTTGGTCGATCGCCCCCCAGCTCAAATTACATATACTACAATAAATAATACAGATATTTGAGCCAAAATCCTTGGAGCTCAGAAAAATCCTAATCGAGGCCCCTTGAATGTGCAAAAATATTCAAGCAAACATTAGTAAATTATACAAGGAGAAATTGTTGTGGATTCCAGATATAACCCCCAATCCATAGAAGAAAAATGGCAGCAGACATGGGCTGAGCAAAACTTAGACCAGATGCCAGAAGATACCCAAAAGCCTAAATTTTATGCCTTATCCATGTTCCCCTATCCGTCGGGAAACCTGCACATGGGACACGTCCGCAACTACACAATCATCGATGTAATTGCCAGACTCAAGCGAATGCAAGGCTATCGGGTATTGAATCCGATGGGATGGGATGCTTTTGGTTTGCCCGCAGAAAATGCCGCCATCGAGCGCGGAATTCCCCCCGCACAATGGACTTATCAAAACATTGCCCAAATGAAAGGCTTATTTCGCCGGCTGGGTATTTCTTTCGACTGGACAAAAGAAGTTACAACTTGTTCTCCCGATTATTATCGGTGGACTCAATGGATTTTCTTGCAATTTTTAGAAGCCGGATTAGCATATCAAAAAGAAGCCGCAGTTAATTGGGACCCCATAGATCAAACCGTCTTAGCAAACGAACAAGTAGATAACGAAGGTCGTTCCTGGCGTTCCGGTGCCAAAGTCGAGCGCAAATTATTGCGGCAGTGGTTCCTCAAAATTACCGATTATGCCGAACAGTTATTAAACGACTTAGACAAATTGCCAGATTGGCCTGAAAGAGTCAAATTAATGCAAGCCAACTGGATCGGCAAATCAGTCGGCGCTTACTTAGAATTTCCCATTGTCGGGATGGATGAAAAAATCGCCGTTTTCACCACACGTCCCGATACAGTTTACGGCGTCAGTTACCTTGTTTTAGCGCCGGAACATCCACTAACTCAGCGCGTGACAACCGCAGACAGAAAAGCCGCCGTAGAAACCTTCATCAAAGAAGTCGCCGCCCAAAGCGAGATCGATCGCACAGCCGAAGACAAACCAAAGCGCGGCATCCCCACAGGTGGCAAAGCAATCAATCCTTTCAACGGCGAAGAAATTCCCATTTGGATTGCCGATTATGTGCTGTACGAATACGGCACCGGCGCAGTCATGGGAGTACCCGCCCACGACACGCGAGATTTCAAATTTGCCAATCAATATCAACTGCCAATTAAAGTAGTAATTGTGGATGATGATGAGCTGCCGCTGACCGAAGCTTACACAGAACCAGGAATTATGATTAATTCCGAAAGCTTCAACGGCATGGATTCAATAAAAGGCAAAGCAGCAATTATTAGAGCAGCCGAAAATTCAGGTTATGGCAAAGCCCGAGTCCAATACCGCTTGAGAGATTGGTTAATTTCCAGACAGCGTTATTGGGGCGCTCCGATTCCCGTAATTCACTGTCCCACCTGCGGAACAGTCCCCGTACCCCAATCGGATTTGCCCGTATTGTTGCCGGAAAATGTAGAATTTACTGGCAAAGGTTCGCCCTTGGCAAAGATGGAAGAATGGGTAAACGTTCCTTGTCCGAGTTGCGGCACTCCGGCGAAGCGAGAAACAGATACGATGGATACTTTTATCGATTCTTCCTGGTATTTCTTGCGCTATCCCGATGCTCAAAATCAAGAGCAAATCTTCGATACGGCGAAGACAAATGATTGGATGCCGGTAGACCAATATGTGGGCGGCATCGAACACGCCATCTTGCACTTACTGTATTCGCGGTTCTTTACCAAGGTTTTGCGCGATCGGGGTTTGATCAATTGTGACGAACCATTTAAACGCCTGTTAACTCAAGGCATGGTGCAAGCAATGGCATATAAAAATCCTGTTACTGGCAAATATGTTCCCCCAGCAGATATAGACCCCGCAAATCCCAAAGATCCTCAAACGGGCGAAGCTTTGGAAGTCTTCTACGAGAAGATGTCCAAATCAAAATATAACGGTGTTGACCCCTTGGAAGTTATGGGCAAATATGGGGTAGATACGGCGCGGATGTTTATTTTATTCAAAGCGCCGCCAGAGAAGGATTTGGAGTGGGACGATGCCGATGTGGAAGGGCAATTTCGCTTTTTAAATCGCGTTTGGCGCGTGGTGACAGAGTTTGGTTCACCCCCCCCTGCCCCCCCTTGCCAAGGGGGGGAGAAAGAGGTGTTAAGTAAACCTGAGAAGGATTTGCGGCGGGCGATTCACACTGCAATTAAGGAAGTTAGCGACGATTTGGAGGGTGATTATCAGTTCAATACTGCTGTTTCGGAAATGATGAAACTCAGCAATGCTTTGAATGATGCTAAATGTAAAGATTCGCCAATTTATGCAGAAGGAATTAACACTTTGATTCGATTGTTAGCGCCTTTTGCGCCGCATATTGCTGATGAATTGTGGCACAATACTGGTAACACTGAATCGGTGCATACGCAAACTTGGCCGAGTGTGGATGCTTCTGCCTTAATTACCGATGAAATTACGCTGGTAATTCAAGTTATGGGCAAGACTCGCGGCACAATTCAAGTGCCTTCTGGTGCTGATAAAGCTGCTTTGGAAAAGTTTGCTCGCGAGTCAGAATTGGCCAAGCGTCACCTGGAAGGTAAGGAGATTAAAAAGGTAATTGTGGTGCCTGGAAAGTTGGTGAATTTCGTGGTAGCTGGATAAAGATGTGAAACCCGGTTTATTAAAGAAACCGGGTTTCTGAGACTTTCAGTTAAAAAGTATCCCTGCCAAAAATGAGCAAGCTAAACAAGACCAAAAAAAGTTTTTTGAGAGGGCTATTGTGTTTAGGAAAACTTTGGGCGATCGCCTACATTGGTTTCTGTATACTCTTGTTTTTTCTCCAAACTCGTTTGATCTTTCAGCCAACACCTGCAATCGCCAAAACACCGGATGCTTTTAACATCCCTTACCAAGAAGTTTGGTTGCCAGTTAAGGCTCGATCGCCCAAAATTGAAAAACTGCACGGTTGGTGGCTGCCCGCCGCAAATCGACCATCATTAGGAACTCTATTGTACCTGCACGGCAGGGGTTTTAACATCGGTGCGAATATCAATCAATCTTACCGCTTTCGGCAATTGGGTTTTTCGGTATTGCTGATTGATTACCGGGGTTACGGTCGCAGTCAAGGCAGCTTTCCCAGCGAAGCTCGGGTATATGAAGATGCGGAAACAGCTTATAATTATTTAGTGAAACAGCGGCAATTGTCGCCCAGCGAAATCTTTTTGTACGGTCATTCAATTGGAGGTGCTGTTGCTGTGGAATTAGCGATCGCACATCCGGAAGCTGCGGGATTAATTGTTCAAAGTTCGTTCACTTCAATGCTTGATATGGTAGAACGCTACAGTATAATGCGACTGTTTCCGCTGCGGCTGCTGCTGACGCAAAAATTTGATTCTTTGACTAAGGTTAAATTGCTGCGAATTCCGGTTTTGTTCGCCCACGGGACTGCTGACCCTTTGATTCCCAGTGGGATGAGTGAAAAGTTGTATGCTGCTTCTCCTGAACCTAAGAAAATTTTACTTGTTCCTAATGCTAAGCACAATAATGGAGATCTTTTTTTTAACATTAGCGAATACCGCGAAACTATTGTTGATTTTGCAGATAAATATAGAAGGAGATGAATGCAGATTACCCTCTCTATCTGTAAATTACTTGTACTTGATCTCCAAATTCTAGCTGCAATACTGATTGAGCGCTGCCGCCGTTAACGGCAATTTCTACCCAACCGTCAGAACCAGTTAGGGCAACTAAATCGCCCGGTTGGCTGTCGCTGTAGGTTTTACCGCTGGGGATGCGAATTGCATCAGAACTATTGCTAATTGTCAATGACCAATTGTTACCTATAATGCAATTATTCGGGATATTAGTAATGAGATTGCCGAAGCGATCGACATATTGAATGCAGCCTGCTGGACCTGTGGCTGTAACGGCACAATTTGGTATCTCTAACTGCACTAAACTTGCAGGGTCGATCGCCCCTCCCAAGTCTTCCAAAGCCACCCCATTCGCCAAGTGAGCGCCCGCTGCTGCAAAAATATCGCGACCGTGAAAAGTGCTGCTGGGTTGAGGTGTGCGCCAGTATTTGGGGTTGGTCAGTTCGACAGATGCGATCGCACTTTCCCGACTCAACACCCCGCTAAACAAACCGTTATCCGGCCCAACAAGGAAGCAATTAGCACATTTAATCGCAACCCCGCGTCTCTTGCTTCCCACACCCGGATCGACGACAGCAATATGTACGGTTTCCGGCGGAAAATAAGCAAAAGCAGTCATCAAACAAAACCTCGCCGCCGCAATATTTTGAGATGGTATTTGGTGCGTAATGTCAATGACTTTTAACTGCGGGTTAATTTGGGCGATCGCACCTTTCATCACTCCCACATAAACATCGCTTAATCCAAAATCCGTCAGTAGAGTTATAATTCTATTTTTAGACATATATCCAAAGGTAAGAATATGGTAGCGCAGTGGGAAAATTTTCTGCAAAACTTGGGAGAATGGCACGGTTCCTTCACTCAGCTATCAACGCGAGGAGAGGTACTTCAAGATACTCCTAGCATTATTTCTCTCGAAGGTTTCAATGACAACAAAACTGTGCGATTGAAACTCCGTCGGTTTTCCCCAAATCCTAGCGGTGTCGGCGAACCTGAAGTGAGCGAACTTGTTCGAGAATATCAGGGTTTGGGACGAGATATCTTGTTTTTTGAGAATGGAGCTTTTTGTCAGGGAACTATTCAACTAGCGCCTTATTCTGAGTGCGGTGCAGAGTTTTGTTTTATCTACAATTATCGCCGGTTGCGCTTCGTTCAGCTATACAATACCGACGGCAATTTATCAAACCTTACCTTAATTCGGGAAAAGCAGCTTGATAAAAATGTCCCCGAACGTCCGCCTTTGACTGTTGAAGATTTGCTGGGAGAATGGCAGGGCGAGGCTGTGACAATGTATCCAGATTCGCGTTCTCCTGAATTTTATTCTACCAAACTGCAATTGCATTTGGAAAGTGGCGATCGCCTAGTGCAGAAAATTACTTTTGGCAGTAATGCTACTGTTATCAGTTCTAGCGCCCGCATTGACGGTTCAGTTCTGCACTTTAACGAAGGTGCTATGCCCGTGCAAGTTTTGCTGCTTCCTGACGGCGGTTCTTGTACTTTACCTGTCAAGATTGAATCCAGAAAACCTATATTTTTCGAGGCTGGTTGGTTGGTAGAACCTGACTTGCGGTTTCGGATGATTCGCAGTTACAATGAGCGGGGTGAATGGGTAAGTTTGACTTTAGTTACTGAACGCAAAGTTAGTCATTAATCCGATCAGTTGTTGATGATTAAGATTGAGTTTTTTGGGCGGGCTATAAGCCCAACCCTACTCCCCACAATAAACTTAATGTATTGTGGAACGGGCATCTTGCCCGTTCTAAAAATAGTACAACATCTCAGAATTACAAACATTTTTCCGATTTAGGAACCGGATTTTGTTTCCTGGGTTTGCGAGTGAATCACCGCACTCCAATCATCATTGTTAACAGCAGCTTCCAGATGTTGGTGTCGTTCGCCATCACTTTTGGCGGCTGTTTCTAACTCTTTGGTAAGAGTAGAATCTGCCATTGCTTTCCGCAATTTCAGCTTCTTTTCCTCATAAGCTTTTTGTTCCTCAGCAGACATAGCAGCGCGCGCTGCTTGGCCTACCGTAGCCGCCCACATTTCGCTTTCAGCACCGTTTCCAGGTGGAATGCTGCCACTTTCTGCTATCCAAGCATCGCGCAAACTTTCCATTTCTTCCCGCTTCGGGAATTTGAAAGTTTGCACACGCAGGAAAGCGCAGTTTTCGACGCCATTTTGGGCGATGTGACCGTTGATTGAAAGCAGGATATTTCGCGAATAACCTATAAACTGAGTGTTGCGTGAAGTGTCCATTACAGCGTAAACGCCGGCGACTTTCGCGTTAGTTGCCAAATCGCGCCATGTATCGATCGACATTACTTGCGTGCCGTCATTTTCTAATTCAGAAATAGTCGCTGCTGCGCTGTGTTCTGAGTCGGAACTGTATAAAAAGTTGTGCAGTCCTTCATGGGCGACAGGTACGTTTTGATGTTCAATTGCTACGTCTCGATCGGCATTCACTTGATTAGCTTCCATTAAATTCAATTCCTCAAAAAATGTCAACTTTACTCATTAATCCGACTTTCAAGGGCGGGCAAGATGCCCACCCACAATCAAGTTCTCGTGGAACAGGCATCTTGCCTGTTCAATTGTTTTTTTTGCCCTTATATACTTAACTTACGGCAATTTGTTGCAATTCCTCGTCAGTCAATTTAACTTCGAGCGCCCGCACAGAATCCTCAATACTCGATACTTTGGTCGCACCGGGAATCGGAACGATGCAGGGCGATTGGGCTATCAACCAAGCTAATACTATACAGTAAACTGAAACGTTTTTTTCTGCTGCTAATTTGGCGATCGCGGGCATATCTTGCAAGCTTGTGGCGCGGCGGCTTCCTCCTAAAGGGCTCCAAGGAAAAAATGTCAGTTTTTCGGTTTCGCAATATTCCAGTACGCCGTCTGATTCCGGCTGTCTGTGCCACGGATTGTACTGATTCTGAACAGAGACAATTTCTACTGTATCGCGGGCGCGTTTTATCTGCTCTACAGAAAAGTTGGAAACTCCAATAAATCGAATCATTCCTGCTTCTACTGCTTCTTTTGCAGGTGCTAGGGCTGCTTCGATGGTATAAGCGGGATCGGGCGAGTGATATTGCCAAAGGTCGATCGGTTCCTTGCCGCCCAATGCTTCAAAACTTTCGCGAATTGTCTTGCGTAAATGGTGGGGGTTGCCGTTCCGCGTCCACGCACCTTGAGGCCGCATTAAGCCGCCTTTAGTAGCCACAGTAACGGCCCTAACATCTCCGCTGTACTGTTCCAAAGCTTTGGCAATCAGGTGCTCGTTGTGGTGTTTGTCGGATTGATCTTGGCAGTAGGAATCTGCGGTGTCAATTAGGGTGACACCCAAATCGAGGGCGCGGTGAATTACCGCAATTGATTGCGATTCGGGCGGCCGGCCGCTTAAGGACATTGGCATACCTCCAAGACCGATCGCGCTGATAGTAAAATTACTGTTACCCAGTTTTTTTCTTTTCATTGGTTTGCCTTCGTTTGCGTGGTTTATTTCCAGTTTACATTTCCAGGATAGGTTGAAATCTTACCTTATTTAACTATCTAAGTAAATAGAAAAAAATATTTTTTAGATAAGCTGTTTTGCCTTGAAAATGTATATTTCAATTCCCTATTCCCCTCGTGTCAAATCCTCTCCCTCTCAAACCTAATAGACACTCTAGATGTGCAGCAGCTTACCTAACTACTTAACTAGCTGGAAGCGCTGGTGTAAAAGCGGAGTGCAAATTGCCAGAAGTAGCGGGAGAAAAATAACAGCCCGATCGCCAATATTCCCGCCCCTGCGATCCAAACGATTTCACCTCTCCCCAGCATGGCTTCTGCAGGCACAGTCGTCAAGAAGGCAACGGGAACTACGAAAGTGAAGAAAAATCGATAAGCCGCGGGATAAGCTGCCATTGGAAATCTACCCGCTTCTAACAATCCTTCGAGAACTTCGGTAACATTGTAAATTTTGACAAACCAAATGCTGGTGGCCCCTAACATAAACCATATACTGTAAAGAGTAATAGTTCCGAAGAACAGCGGTATTACTGTTAAAAAATAGTTGCCGATTTCTACTCCCAATTTGTTAGCAGCATACAGCAGCAATACGGTGCCCAAGATTAAATCTGGCATTCCCCAAGGCGAAACTGTGTTTGCAGATAGCCAGAATTGGGAACTGATGGGTTTGAGGAGTACGAAATCGAGAGTACCTTGCTGGACTCGATCGACAATACGGCTGAGATTAGGTGCTAGAAAAGTTGACGAAAACCCCTGCAAAATCGTGAAAATACCGAGTACAACTAAAGCCTCTTCCCATGAATAGCCCGAAAACCTGTAACCGGTACGGTAGAACAAAAACAGCCCAAACAAGCTGCCAGCAAGATTTCCGAGGCTGCTGAGGGCCGCGAGGACAAAGTTGATTCGGTATTCTAGTTCCGCTGCGATCGCCGCACCCCAGAACAATTTCAGTACCTGCAAATATCGTCCCATGTTTGTCGCCATTTTTTGCCGTTGAAATACTTAGATTTCATCCTATTGTAAAGCTTGTGTGAAGTTAACTGCTGTACGGGCTGCTTATTTAACTATAATTTTAAATTATTTAGACCGCTTAGTTAAGTTGTTTTACTAATACGCAGTATTAATTTATCTAACAATATTTAAACAAAAATTACAATTATTAATTTCAGTCCATTGTCACCCAGTATCTTTTGGCAATTATTAAGAATTATTGATGTTTTTACACCAAGAATCGCTTGATTGATTGAAAATACTAATATGTTACAAGTCTTAATCTTATAAAGATTTGACAAATATCTAACCATAGGGTGCGTGACGGTGACTCATCATTGTACCGCAGCCGTTTACTATTGACTCTCACGCACCGCTTTACCAAGGCAATATTTTTCTTACCAGCGACAGGATTCTGGGGGATATTTTTCTCGCCAGTGATTAGGATACCCAGTATCAGCAGGCTGAATATTAAACCGAAAAGCAAACTCCAGATAATCGTCGCGGTGAAGGGATGAAGCGGGAGGAAAAAAATCGGGTTGCTATTTAATCGGGCGTTGCTGAGTTAGAGTATGAATAGGAGGAATAATTTATGCAATGCCCAGAATGTAAATCAACCCATATCCGTAAAAACGGCAAGAAGAAAGGAAAACAGAATCACATTTGTGTCCAATGTGGTCGTCAATTCATTAATCAGTATGAACCCCACCCTTGGTTATAGCGAGAGCATCAAACGTGATTGCCTCAAAATGTACGTCAATGGTATGGGTTTACGGGCGATAGAACGAGCTAAGGGAGTTCATCATACCACGGTAATAAATTGGGTAAAACAAGTCGGAAAACTGTTACCAGATGTTTATGACCCTGAAGTCATTCCAGAAGTTGGGGAGCTCGATGAATTACAAACTTATGTAAAAAAAAACAGACAAAATCTGGTTCTGGACAGCGGTTGACCACTTTCGACCAGGAATTTTAGGATGGGTATTAGGGGATCTAGCGTGCTAAGACATTTGAATCATTATGGGAGCAAGTAAGTGCATGGAAATGCTACTTTTATGTAACGGATGGATAGTCTGTATATCCCATGTTTATTCCTGATGGGGATCATATTATCAGTAAAACTTATATGACACTCCTTAGAAGGAGAAAATACAAGACTAAGACATCCGGATAGCCAGACTACATCGCAAGACTCTTTGTTATTCTAAATGTGAGAAAATGCTCAAGCATTCTATTAAGTTATTAATACATTACTTGAAATTTCACGATATTCCCATTCCTGGGGCATTCATACCTTGATTCAGCAACGCCAATTAACGTTCGGGCATGAGGTAAATTGTATTAATTCATAAAATATCCAAAATCCCACCCAAACTAACTATTAATTCCCAGCAGAATTGAGTTCGCAGGATGATGAGAGTAGGCTTTTGCGCCTTTCCCACAAGAGTTTCATAAAATTTATTGCGGTCAAACTAGATGGGAGGCCAGCTTACTACCGCTACTTTTATGCCTAATAGTTCGGTTGCCTTTTCGCTGTCTACAGGTCTAGAAAATAAATATCCTTGCCCCAACTCACACCCCAACTCTTGCAGTTTCTGTAGCTGTGTTGGCGTTTCTATGCCTTCTGCAACGATATCCATACCTCGGCTGCGAGCCAGCGTCACAATTGTCTGGATAATTTCTACGCCGCTGTTGTCTGCCCCAATGCGGCTCACAAAAGACCGGTCAATCTTTAAGGTATCAATGGGAAACTCATGTAAGCGGCTTAAAGAAGAGTAGCCCGTCCCAAAGTCATCGATACACAACAGAATGCCTAGAGCTTTTAGCTGCTTCAACATCTTTTCTTCCCTGGATACTGTTTCTAAAATGCAACTTTCAGTAATCTCTAGTTTGAGACGGTAGCTGGGAAAGCCAGTCTGCTGCAAAATCTCCTCAATTCGATTGAGTAGGTTTGCTTGCTTGAGCTGCACGGGGGAAAGATTGACATTAATCGCCAAGGGAGGTGTTTGGGGAAACTGTTGCTGCCAAATACTAATCTGGTGACAAGCTTCCTGCAAAACAAACCACCCCAATTCATTGATCAAACCAGTTTCTTCAGCGACAGGGATAAACTCAGCAGGCGGGTAGATGATGCCAGATGGGTGATGCCAGCGCACCAAAGCTTCAAAGCCACTCAGTTGCCCCGTAGAAAGGGAGACAATTGGCTGGTAGTAAACGCAAAATTCTTGTAGCGCGCTCGCCCTTCTCAAGTCGTTCTCCAACTGCAAGCGCGTCATGGCAACAGTTTGCATAGCTGGATCGAAAATTTCGTAACGCCCTCTACCTTGAGCTTTAGCATAATACATTGCGATATCTGCATCTCTGAGCACGTCTTCTGGGCGATCGTAACCCATGGTGCTAACGATAATTCCAATGCTGATCTCGGTAAATACTTCATAATCATTCAAATTAAAGGGCTGCCTTAATTGATTTTGGATGCGTTCAGCCACCGTGTTTGGTTCATCAATATCTTTAATATCTTCCAGCAAGATCACAAATTCATCTCCTCCAAACCGCGCAACTGCATCTGTATGGCGTAAACAAACTTGTAGTTGACTAGCAACGCTTTTTAGTAATTGATCCCCAACCAAATGTCCGAGGCTATCATTCACTACTTTAAAGCGATCTAGATCAATAAATAGCACCGCATATAGATAATCTTCACGTCTGTATGACAAGTCGATCGCCTGTTGCAGCCGATTCATAAACCAAGCGCGGTTAGGCAACTCCGTTAGTGCGTCGTGAAAAGCATCATGTCCTAATTTTTCTTCTCTTTCCAACAACTGAACTTGAGCCTGTTGAAGCTCGTTGCAGGCTTGTCTAAGTTCAGCCGTTTGAGAAGCCACCCGTTCCTCTAACTCAGAAGTGAGTTTCTGCAAGGCCGCTTCCACCTCTTTTCGCGCTTCAATTTCCTGTTTTAGAACCACATTTTGCTCTTCCAGCGTCTTGGTCAAATTTCGCAGTCTCAGGTGTAGTTGCACGCGGGCTAGGACTTCCTCTTGCTGAAAGGGTTTGGTGATATAATCTACTGCCCCCATTGACAGACCTTTAACCTTATCCACGCGATCCGTAAGAGCTGTCATAAAAATCACAGGGATATCTTTCGTTGCCACCGATGCTTTTAAGCGGTAGCAGGTTTCAAACCCATCTATCCCCGGCATCATCACATCTAACAATATGATATTTGGCAAAACTTGTTGTAGCTTCTCAATCGCACTTTCCCCATCCTTAGCTACTAAAACCTTGAAGCCTGACTCCTTCAAAAAATCGAACAAAAGTTTGAGGTTATTCGGGTTATCGTCAACAATTAAAATTACATTTTCGTTTTTGTTAAGCATTTTATTTTCCAAAATGTGCCTTCATAAAAGCTAGTAGTTCTTTTTCTTCAAAATTGTTCGCAAATTGCAAAATTTTATTAGCAAATGGTAGATAGTTGCCATCTATCTGCTTGAGTCTATTGGCTTCCTGCTCAACCACTTCAATATCGCCGATCCGAGCCGCATTAAACAGCGCTACAAGCTCTGTGGATGGCGGTATTACAAGCTCAACACTCTGAGTATTTAATATATTAGTGAAACCAACCTGCTGGTTCGCCCAATCAGCAGGTTGGTCGTAAATCCATTCTATTTGCAAGTAAATCTTTAATACTTCTAACAATTCTTCTACTTGGATCGGCTTTGCTAGAAACTCGTTACAACCTGCTTCGTGGCTATTTTGCCGATCGAAGTTAAACACGCTGGCGCTGGATGCTATCAATATTACATCTTTAAATTCTGGTGATTTCCGCAAGCGCCGTGACATTTCAAATCCATCCATTACTGGCATCACTAAGTCTGTGATAATCAGATCGGGTTTAAACTCAGCAGCTTTATCTAAGCCCTCTTTTCCATCACAAGCTTCCATGATTTGAAAACCTAGTGGCTCTAAAAGATTTATAAGAAAACCTCTATTTTCAAATCGATCATCTACTAGCAGAATTTTATTTTTATTTCCTTTAAATCCCGTTAAATTGATTGAAGCATCCCTCGAACTGTACTCAATATATTCCGAGGAATGAGTCAACTCTAAATCCACGTAAAAAATGCTGCCTTGACCGACTATACTTTCTACTTTTATTTCGCCTCCCATCATTTGAACAATTTTCTGTGCGATCGCTAATCCTAACCCAGTGCCTTCTGACTTCTGCTCGCTATTTCCGACTTGTTCAAACGGTAAAAATATTTTTTCTAACTGTTCTGGTGCCATTCCAACCCCAGTATCTTGGATATGGAAACGAATTTTAGTAAGTGGTGATTGGTCGGAGTCTTCCCCCTCACCTATTACGCCTACCTTAAAAATAACACCACCTTTTTCTGTAAATTTAATAGCATTGCCCAAAAGGTTAATCAAAACTTGGCGCAGTCGTTTTTCATCAGCATTGACTGCATTAGGAAGTTGATTTAATACTTGATAACTAAATGTAATTTCTTTTTGTTCAGCTCGGATGCGGCACATTTCCACAACGCCCATCAGAAAAGAAGGAAAATTAAAAGCTGAACTGTAAAGATCCATTTTACTTGCTTCAATTTTAGAAATATCTAAAATATCGTTAATCAGAGTGAGTAAGTGGGAACCACACTGGTGAATAATTTGGATAGCATCTTTTTGTTTAGGAGTGGTAGTTTTATCGCGTTCCATAATTTGAGCGTATCCTAGGATTCCGTTCAGGGGAGTGCGGAGTTCATGGCTCATGTTGGCGAGGAATTGGCTCTTGGCTTGGTTAGCAGTATCAGCGGCAACTTTTGCCTCTTTTAGCTCAATTGTCCGTTCTTCTACTCGATTTTCTAGCTCTAAGTTGGTCTTTTCTAAAGCAGCAAAAGACTCGCGCAATTGCTGTGCCATTTGGTTAAAAGATTGAGCGAGAATTCCCAGTTCATCTATGCCATTTACCTCTACTTTTTGGTCTAATTGACCGCTAGCGATCGCTCTACTCGCTTTACTCAAACGAAAAATAGGATGGGTAATCCAGCGGGAGGCGAGGATTCCTAAGAACGTCGCTAGCAATAACGCTAAAATGCAGAGTAGGATAGTGCTACGGGTATTGGCATTGATTTCCTCCATAAAGTCGGCTTCTGGAACGACTACAACAATCAGCCAATCCAGACCTCTACCATCTTGGAATGGGGATACTTGCACGAATTCCTGCTGACCATCTAGCATGAAGTCTAGTTGCTGGTTGCTGTCAATTTCGGTAAAGTTACCAAAGCGTTCTATTAAATGTTGCGCTGTACCCTTGATCAAAGGTATGCTGCTTTCAATCGCTTTTAATCGTTGCGTTTTTTGGCGATTTTTGCTGTTGATAAATGGCTTCTCGGCGGTGGAAGAAGCCACTAGCAAGCCCGATCGTTCGATAATGAAAGTCTTTCCCGATTTACCAATTTTTAAACTTTGGAGAAAGTCGCCGATTTTTGAGAGAAACAGATCGGTACTTACAACTCCTCGAAAAGCGCCATTTCGATCGTAAACAGGCTGACTAGCGGAGATTCCCAGGCTAGGTTGAATAAAATATTGATAAATTTTATTCCACTGGGGTTTGCCTGCAACTTTTGCGGCTTTATACCAGGGTCGAATGCGGGGATCGTAGTCTGGGTGGGTTTCCTTAAACTGAGTCGGGTTGCCCTCTCTATCTACGGTGACAATTGTATTGAGAAAATTAGTAGAGCGATCGGTTATTTCAATAACTACACTGCCATCATCCTTATATCCAGCACCCGCATATTCTTTTCTTTCCCCGCCAAAACTGATGTAACTAACGGTGGGAAATTGCTGGAGCTGCCAGTAGAAGTAGCTTCTCATATAACCCATATTGTCGGGATTCCACAACCCAAAGCGGCCAATGGCATCGACGCTGATGGCATTGACCAAATGGGGCGTTTCCAAGTAAGTGTTTAATTGTTGATTGATGCGGGCGACTACCTCCGTTCGTAATTGGGTAGTAACGTTGTTGACGGCAGTTTTGCCGTTGCGTAGCGAGAGCCAACCTGTCAGTCCCACAGCGAGAAAGATTTGCAGCACGAAGGGTACGACTAAGACGAGGCGCAGCGGGATTTTTTGAGGGCTTTTTGCAAGTTCATTCTCACTTGCGATTACTGTCATGGCGGAGTCATTTTAGTATTTGGATTATTTAAATAATAACAGTCGCTCACCCTTGGTCATTTAAAGTCAGCTCTAGGAAATTATTGATTCCATCTCTCTTAAACGCCAATTGGTTTAATGATATCTTATTGTTGAATAACCGAGCTGAAATGAGTTGCTAATACTGATACAGTTGGCAAATTTATGAAAAAAAACAGCTCCCCCATTTGAGACGGAATCTCCATAAATGTCAAATGCGCTATATTTTGCTTGGGGTTGCAGTGTAAGCCTACCTGCCGATTTCATGGATATTGAGTACACCTTTATTCACTTGTAGGTCTTGACCTCAATACTAATTGATCTAAGCATACAACTCTAGTCAGGACTTACGAACTATAGGGTCTGAAACCCAGCTTCCCCGTGCTGCCCTTAAAAAAGGGGGGGAACCGCTTTAAAAAACCGGACACTTGAAAGCCCTCTTGGAAAAAGGGTTTGGGGGTTCTATGCGTAAGTCCTAAGCTTACGCCAGCTAAATTGCGCTTTTTTTTTCAACGGGCTCTCTGGCCCGTCCCACAAGGATTCTCAAATAGAGGAAATGGGAACCTAGATGCACAATAACTTAATAGTCTATCGTGCATAGTGCCTAAAGCAAAGCTGCGTCAAGGTGTTGAGTTGATTGAGTAAACAAAAAAATCTTCGCAGGCGTGAGTCAATAAAAGAGAGTGGCGAGATCCCTTGAATCAAGTTCAAGGCGACCTTCGACGATCTTATGAGTCAATAAGCCTGTCAATAATCCCCGATCTTTTTTGATGCTCAGGGGCTTTAATGCTTTTACCATCAAGGTTTCACAGGCGTTGTCACCCCGCCAAATATTTTTACTTACTACTATCTCGGACGATCGACTTCGCTCCGCTATTGCAGTGTATGCTGCCCGTTGGGATGTGTTGTATTCAGGAACTTTAGTCTTTAGTAACTAACAGCTTTAAGAAAAGACAGAAATCATTATTACAAAATTAATTTCACAATCAAATTCTATTGAATAGCTTGCCTGAATTCCCGCATTGCCTGAAGGTGATTTTCTATCTTGATACACCGCGCCAATAATACAATATCTAAGTCTGGCAGAACTTGAGAGCGATCGACCTCTGCATATCCATCATCCCCCAAGGAATACATACGAAGTGCGCCATTTTCCCAAAACCAAACTTCAGGAATTTCCAGGCGTTTGTAAGCTTCCAACTTGTTAATACCGCCGCTAGTCACCACCACTTCCACCGCCAAATCGGGAAGTTCTCGGTTAGATCCCAATTCCTAAGACAAATCCGCTTCTCGCTTCACCCTTCCAGTTTCACTTTCGAGCGTCACCGAGCCAGTTGGCGTAAAATCAATCCCTGCGTATTCCAAATACATATCCACCAGCGTTGAAATCCGCTGTTTGGCAGTTTCATGTTTTCTTCCAGGCATACGTCTAATCTCCAACACCCCATCTAAAAACGATAATCTCACCCCTGGGCGTGAGAGCAACTGTTCAACAGCCTTAAACTCTCTCCAACTCAACTCGTCAATTAAGATAGGTTCATCGAGCCGCTCTAACTTTTCTAAAGTTGTCGTCATCCCAACCCCTCCTTACTCAATCCAATCTTCATTATATCTGCGTTCATCAGCGTTCATCTGCCGACATCTGGGGTTGCAATCCCATCTACTCTCCCAAAGTTCCCTTGTACTCGTCCGGTACAAATTCCGTAACCACTTGGCCGCCGCCACCGTCGCCTTTGACAATCACAGTTTGATTTTTCAACTCTCCCGCTGCCCTCGGCCCAGTCAAATTAAACACCGGATTTAACTGCCGGTATACCACATTTCCTTCTGCATCAAAAGTCTGATTAGTTAAATACCACGTTACTCGATCGGTATTTAATTGAGCTTGACGTTTTTCCCCAATTCCTACCACATTCCCAGTCAAATAAAAGATTTTTTTCTCTAAATCTCCCCGCCCCGTATCCCCAGTCATCGTCACCTTTTCCACGCGGTGAAAAACCTTCACAGGCCCAGGCGATACCACAGATTGCGCCGGAAAATTCCAACTCATCAAACTGCTTTCTATTTGCAGCGGCGGGTCTGATGGCATCAACTGAGCGTTTTTTGTCAGCGTCGCAATCTTGGTTTTTAAGTCTACATCTACTTGGTCGGCAAAACCGCTATCTGTTACTATTTTATCTTTGTATCTGTCAATTTGAGTCGGTTGGTCGCTGTTTACCTTTTGTTGATCCACAAACCACACTAAGTGCTCGGTTCGCAATTGCAAAACCGGATCTTTAACATTCGCCACCACAGAGCCGAATAACTCCATCCTCTTAGCCCTGCTGAAAACCCGCGCTTCCTTCGCTGAAGCAGTTACCTGTTTGTTCTCTCCCGTCAAATTGTTACGGACAACTAAAATATCCTCCTTTGGTCGCCACTCCAACTCATTTCCGCGCAAGACGACTCCATTTTTCAGGTCTGTAGCGACTATGTTACCTTTGAGAAAAACCTGATTTCCTTCCTGAAATACCTGCCCGGTTTCTCCCTGAATGTCATAAATTTCTTTGCCGTCCTGAAACAATTTGCCCACAGGTTTCTGAACGTTAACTATTTTTTTGTCTTTGCTGTAAACGGCATTTTGCGAGTTTACTTTCCAGAACGTCTCGCCCTTTTCGTTTGCTTGTTCTAGGGTTACTTTGTTCAAAGTTAAAGTGCTGTTTGACTGTTGAGCAGTTTTGAGATCCTCCGCTAATTTGTTCTTTGGAGCCTCTTGGGGAGCCGCACAAGCAGCAATCCCCAAAATCAGTGCTGGTAAAAATAGCAGCACCAATTTTGGGGATTTGAGATTGGGAATTAGGGATTTGAGATTAATCATGGGCAATTGGGAATTGGTAATCGGTAATTGGGAATGGGGAATGGGGAATTGGTAATTGATAATTGGCTATTGGAAAACATTTAATCAAAAATTAAAAATGTGTCATGTTTGGTCTAAATTTTTAACTTTTAATTCTCAATGATTCAACCCATTAACCATCACCCATTACCTGTTACCCATTACCCATTACCACATCCCTATCTGTCGTCGTGTTCCTCCATCAAGCTCAGACCCGACAAAGGGCGGTAAGCATAATTAGGGCGCGATGTTTTTTGGATGTCGTCCTTAATCATTTCCAAATCGATATAGCGATCGGCTACATTAATTAAACTGTCGCTCGTCATCGATCGCAAACTCACCACCTCCACCCGCACACCGCGATAGCTCACAGCATCCACAGCATAAGCCAAATCGCCATCACCGCTGACCAAAACCGCCGTGTCGTAAGACCCCACTAAAGCCATCATATCCACAGCGATTTCTACATCTAAATTCGCCTTCTTAGAACCATCTGGCAACTGTACCAAATCCTTAGAAATCACCCGGTAGCCGTTGCGACGCATCCACAGCAAAAACCCCTGCTGTTTCTCGTTAGTGCGATCGACACCCGTGTAGAAGAAAGAGCGCAGCAGCCGCGATCCCGCAGTTAAACGACACAGAAGCTTAGTGTAATCAATCTCAATTCCTAACTGCAAAGCCGCGTAAAAAAGGTTAGAACCGTCAATAAAAATTGCCACTCTACCCCGATTTTCTAGAACCTGTTCCGGCGTAAAAAGGTCGTTGCTTTCTATTCTATTCAACATGATTGTTATGCCTCAATTTTTATGAAAGATTGGTAAGGAAATAACTGCTAATTCGTAGTCTGTCATCACACCCAGAGCGCTGGCTGCCAACTATGAAGGTACTGTTTCCAGCAGTTCGAGCCGCTTAAAAACAGGTTGGGGTTCCCCCAGAGTTTGGTTTGGCGGCAAAGCGCCCCAGGCAGCATGATCTGAAAAATTCGCTAAACTGTTAACTGTAACTCGATCGTTAAAGTCAATTGAAAAACCTAGCTGCTGATAGATAGCGTTGCTGATATTAGGAATAATCGGCGATAAAAGGTAAGATGCTAGTCTAACAGATTCCAGAACAGAATATAGCACTTGTTCGACACTTTCGATCTGTCCCTGCTTGTACAAACTCCAAGGTGCTTGCACGTCAATAAACTTGTTCCCGGCTCGAACTAATGCAAGCACGGCTTCGCAAGCCTTGCTAAAAGCCAAGTCTTCGTAAAAACCCGCTACTTGATCGCCCAAATCCCGGCTCATAGCCTTGAGAAGGTTGTCGCCCTCAATGTTTTCTGCCAACACATTCGGTACGGAGCCACCGCAATATTTGCGAGCCATGTTTAGGGTACGATTAAGCAAATTTCCCAAATCGTTTGCTAGCTCAGCATTCAATATATTGATAAACCGAGTTTCGTTAAAATCGCCGTCCTCTCCGAACTCAATTTCTTTGAGGAAATAGTAACGTACTGCATCAGCGCCGTATTTGTTGACCAATTCGACAGGGTTTAAAGTATTACCCTCCGTTTTCCCCATTTTTTTGCCGTCTTTGGTCAAAAACCCGTGTGCGAAGACGCGACCCGGCACCGATAGATTCGCGGACATCAGCATTGCCGGCCAGTAAACTGCGTGAAAGCGAAGAATATCTTTGCCGATCAAGTGCAAGTCAACCGGCCACCATTTAGATAAAGCATTCTCCAAAATCGGTTCGCTGTCCGGATCTAGCAAGGCGGTGACGTATCCCAGCAAAGCGTCAAACCAGACGTAGATGCTGTGACTGGGGTCAACTGGCATTGGCAGACCCCATTCGAGATTCACTCTAGAAATCGAAAAGTCTTGCAGTCCAGAGTTGACGAAACTGAGAACTTCGTTGCGTCGGCTTTCCGGCGCGATGAAGTCGGGACGTTCTGCGTACAAGGCCAGCAGTTGGTCTTGATACCGTGACAGGCGGAAAAAGTAATTTTCCTCGTCGCGCCACTCAACTTCCTTGCTGGTGTGGACGGAGCACCGATTTCCCGGCAACAATTCCCGTTCATCCTTAAATTCTTCACAGGAGACGCAGTACCAGCCTTGTTGCTGGTTCAAGTAGATGTCGCCGGAGTTCCAGACGCGCTGGAAAAATTCTTTGACAATGTACTCGTGGCGCCGCGAAGTTGTGCGGATGAAGCGATCGTACTGGATGTCGAGTTGCTCCCACAGCGCCTCAAACGCCGGAACCACTGAATCGCAGTGAGCTTGGGGCGATCGTCCCAAACTCTCTGCTGTCCGCTGAATTTTCTGCCCGTGTTCGTCAGTCCCCGTCACCAGCAAAACAGATTTACCCCGCAGCCGCTCAAATCGGGCTAGGGCATCTGCAGCCATAGTCGTGTAAGCACTGCCAACGTGAGGTAAATCGTTTACATAATACAGAGGCGTTGTTATCGCAAAGGTATTTTTAGTTTTATCAGTCGATTTCATTGAATGCTAAAAGAAAATTCCCTAAATTTCGTTTCGATCTTAACTCAGCGGTTAATTTTTTTTTGGAGTGGCAATCAAGCCAAATTCACTGCAAGTTATTTGCAATTGTCTAACCTGGGCTATTCCCAAAAGAAATATTGCTTTCATCTCCACACTAATCTTTTTTAGTTGTTTTTGACGAACTCTCTAAAATGTCTTAATATTTTGACATTCTGCTGCCTTGGGGAGCGACGATCGCGCGGTTCGCGCCTCCTCAATTTATTTGTCGCAGCCGCTATCCCTAGAGCGGGCGATCGCCCACCCCGATTGCAACAGAACTCATCAGTTCGGCTGCTAAACCTGCCATTTGACTAACACTCCGCGACCACTTTCTGTAAATGCTCGATCGCTCGCCATCGCAATCTTTTTCTCCCAATCCCTGGAAACTCGCTCCCCCCTAACTCCTGCCACTTTCCGAGCCGCTCATGGACGCAGAAACAGGGTTGTTTACGAAACTCTCTGGTCAAGCGCGAAGCTTTAGTTTCTTACCCCAAAAAGAGTATAAAACCCACATTCCGCACCTTCAACTGTCACTATCGGTTTTTACTTATTTTGATCAAGCAATAAAACTATAAATCATAGTATAATACCGTATATTAACGGATAAAGAACCTTTTAAAGGCATAATTTATTACTTTAAAGATATATTTTTCTGCGTAATTATGCTGTGTTACACCCCAGGGTGCGGAATGTGGGATAAAAGCCTAGGTTTTTTGTCACAAAACCCGGTTGATAAGGTTGCGAGTACGTCCACAGACAATAAAACCCCAAGCCCGTTAAGCTTGGGGCTATCACATTAGGGTGCATCTAACAAGGGATGATCCGATCGCCCTCGATCGCCATCAGGAAAACTAACTCGATTTCCGCCAATAGCTTCTGACAAATAATCCGCCGCAGCTTCCACAACCGCGATCGCATTTTCGTAAACCATCCGCGTCGGCCCCAAAACCCCAACACTACCCACCGGCACCGATCCCCGGCGGTAAGTCGAAGAAATCAGAGTACAGCCGCGAATTGGTTCTAAGGAATTTTCCGAGCCAATACGCACCGTTACCCGCTTCCCTGGCGTGTCCAACTCAGGCGATTCAAAAATCAAAGGCCAAAGCAGTTCCTGCTCTTGTTCGAGCAATTGCACCAGAGTTTGAACTTGCTGCAACTGCGAAAACTCAGGTAAGCGCAGTGCTTCTGCCAAACCGCCGATCAGAATCCGCGTGTAGGTTGGATTTCTTTGGCGGCTGCTCAAAGCAGTCAGCATGGTTCCCATCCACTCAGCGTACAGCTCAAAGTCCCGGTCTAACTCGCTCCAGTCTACAGCCGAGAGTTCCAAGAGCGATCGTCCCCGCAACTTGCTGTTCAAAAAATTCGACAAAATCTGCAATTCGCGATCGACGATTTCGACATCAGGCGTGTTACCTTCTGCGTCCCTCGGCAACTGCACCAAAACCGACTGAGTTTCGTAAGCATCCGTCACCACGATCAGCATCACCTTTCCCGGCTCTAGCTGCACCAGTTGCAAGTGGCGCAAGCAAGCCATATTGGTTTGCGGTATGGTGATCATGGCTATGTAACCGCTGATAGTTGCCAGGATTTGAGCCGCGCCGCGGAGTGCCGCGTCCATGCGACCATCCGACCAATTGAGCTGGTCTAGTACCTGTTCCACCTTGCGGGCCAGCGTATCAGACGGCTGAATCAACTGGTCTACATAAATTCGGTAGCCGGAGTCAGAGGGGACTCGTCCTGCCGAAGTGTGGGGCTGATAAAGCAGTCCAGCTTTTTCAAGAGTCCCCATCGCATTGCGAATTGTAGCTGGGCTGACGCTGAGGTTGAATTCGTCAGCCAAAGCTTTTGAGCCAACGGGTTCCGCTGTAGCTATGTAGTGGCGAACCGTTGCCCAAAGGATGTGTTGTTGCCGATCGGTGAGGTTAACGCGCACAGATATTTAAGCAGAATTAGAATTTAGAGTTGAAAGCCACTATTTAATTGAAACGTCTGTCCGAAGAGGGCGAGCGGGCAGACTTATCTATTTAACATAACAGATTTTAGATTAAGGAAGAAGTCAGTTGTTATTGGTTATTGGTTATTGGTTATTGGTTATTTGTAAGTTTTAATGCCCCATGCCCCATGCCCCATGCCCCATGCCCCATGCCCCATGCCCCATGCCCTCTAATCATGTTTTTTCAGAATATTTTGCAAGTAACTAGCCACTGCATCCGGCTGTTCCACCATTGCCAAATGGCCACAATCGGGAAGCTGAAGGACATTCTCGCCACAACCTTGGAACATCCAGTGAAAGCTAGCCAAATGCAGCACGTATTTTGGTTCCATAATTTTGTCTTTAGTACCGGCAATAAAATAAACAGGCTGCTTAAGTTGGGACACAATTTGTGGCAATAGGTGAATCTCCGCTTCTGTGGTGGAGTCCAATAAAGCCCCCAAAGCTGCCTCTGGATGAGCTCCCACGAAATCTATTAAGCGCTGCCGTCCCCAGGATCTGCCGATCGAGCGGGCTACAGAATCGCGGGCAAACACGTAATCTGCTAAGGGCAAGCGAGGCAGCCAGCCGGGACGCATTGTTACGAGCTGCTTGCCGACCGCTCGAAACCGCTCGAATTCTTCCTTAAGATAGATGCCGCCCCCTGCATTGATGCAGACCACGCCTTTAACGCGATCGGACAATTTGCTGGCTCCCCATAGAGCGATCGTACCGCCCAGAGAGTGTCCCACGAGCCAAGCAGAAGATATATCGAGTTTTTCGAGTAAAAGTTCCAAATCGCGAGCGTAAGCTGCGGGAGTGTAGCATGAATTTAGCGGTTCGGAACATGGGCGATCGTCGCCTGCGTCGGATTGAGAATCGCCAAACCCCCGCAAATCGTAGGTAAGGCACTGATAGTTTGATGCCAAGCGATCGGTCAAAGGTTGCCAGTAGTGGCGGCTTAACAGCCAGCCGTGGACAAATACCAGAACCGGGGAAGTTGCAGTCGGAGCCGTCAAATCGTAAGCGTGCCGAACCCCTAGGATGTCGATTGTTGCCATACTTTTATCCTACCCGCTCCATAAGACCTATGTAAACCTATGTATAGCCTTTCTCAGAAAGAGAGAGTACGCCGAAACCCTTTGTTCTCAAGCTTTTTGAGTTGAATTGTTTACCTCATCTACCCAAGAAGCGCTATAAGTTAAGTCAAAAAGACTCAACTTTATCGACTAACCGCTTACTTCCTGCTGCAACGCGCGGTCTTAAGCTGACGCTACAAGATTTTTGTCCACTGCACGGGCAATCTTGGCATAGCTTGCCCTTTTATGCGATCGGTCTAGAATAAATATTCCTTTAAACCAGCTTTCTATGTTTCTTGCAGTATTCAAATTTCTGTCTACTGTATGATCGCAAGAGGGACATATAGCAGCGCGATTTTTTCAGGGCATTTTGCAGCAAAAATTTCCCCAGTTTTAGCCGATTTAGAAATCGTAAACCATCGGGATCTCAGTGTCAATTTAGATCAAAAATATTTTGGTAGTCGAGTCACAGATTAAATTTGTACCTTCCACATTCAACTATTCAACCAGCAAAATTGTGATGACTCAACAATGCTTTAATCTATCAATTCTCTAGCTAGCTAGCCTTACTTATACCTAGTTTTGAGCGAGGTAATACGTAATTTTGTGGAGGAAATTTTTGCGAATACTTGCGACTTTTGCGTGTAGTTCCGCGAGCTTATTTTACGAACTAAAAATACTCAGGACTATAGCAATCCTTGCATCATTTGTGAATTTCTTACTCCTCAGAGCGGGTTCGTGGGGTGGGGTAAAAAATTTACGACTTCTGCAAGGATTGCTATATTGCTGGTTAAACTCCCCTATTTATCTGGCACGTCTTTTCTATTAGGGCGGTTATTTTCTAGATAAAGTACGCCATCAAACTTAAAAAGCTTGACAACATCGTTTCCCCGTGTCCCATGTTTATGAGAACCGCTATCTACACTCGTTTGTAGGAACAATTTTGCCGAGCTTTTTATCCTATCTCACTGGAAAACTTCTGCAAACTAATGTCTACTTATAGCAATCTAGTTATTTAGGGATCATCGGTAGCTTGCCCTAAAATCGCTCGCCTAGCAATCTTTGTCGCACCCCCTCAGCGATTTTCTGCCCCAGATATTCGGGAATTAAACTTTCATTGGGCCCCAACAAGTAGAGAATTAGGCGAGTTCGCCCCCGCCAAACCAGCAAATTAGCATTTACTACCAACAAATCCTCTTGCCAGATGGCATACATAACTTTGTAAAAAAGTCCAGGTTGATTATCTGCTTCAATCAGCAAAGCTGGCAAGTGGAAAACCGGATCGACGTAGAATTCAGTTGCCACATCTTCTAAACCCGCGTCTAAATTAAATTCTACCGCCAACATCTCTTCAACCTCAAAATGCCCCGCCAATGCCTCTCGAACGGCTCTACAGACGTTTTCTGCTGTTTTATCTGCCAGTACCTTGCCACCGCGAGATACGACCAATTTGATAAATACCAGCATGGGCGGGTAAATTTGACCGTACAGACTCAGACTGTGAATCGTCAGTCCGTAGGCGGCGAGCACTCCAAAAATATCGCTCAGTAGAAAAGACTGGTTCCGGTAAGCAAAATGCAGGGCACTTTTGTTACCTTCGGCTCGGATTTCGATGACTGCTTGCCGAGTTTTGTAAAGCTGGTAAGCTAATTTGAGGTTTTGCAGTTGGATTTCGCTGCTGACAAATTGCTCATAAAACTGCGGAAACGCTCGGTTAAAGCGCTTGAGAAGTTCTAGTGTAGATGGTTTTAAACCCGAAGCCATAGTTGAGGAGAAGGTGCGGGAAATATAATAGGTATTGACTCTTCCATGCCTTATGGCAATGGGATTTTCGATTCGACGATTCGACTTAAATTGTGCCCGTCTCCTCACTAAAAGCAAAAGTCAAATCTGTCTGAGAACTTATCACGAGAATGTCACCGTTGCGCCATTCCAGTGGTATTTCCCACCAAGGGTATAAGTTCCGGCGCGATCGGCGGCACTCAAAAGAAGCATTTCCCAAAATGCCTCTGTCCTGGTTCGGCAACAAATTTTACCTTAAAAGCGGGTTGTCCGGGCACTGGCTAGCAGAACAGTTCTACCAAACTTGACAGAATCAAAAAAGCGCAGACTCAATGTTGGACGACAAATCCCTGTTTTCGGCGTAAGATGAGTGTACCGTAAACTGTTCCTCAAGAAGCTACCGGCAATTGATCCTACGCCGATTGGAGTGGGTTTATCTGTCTGGTTCTCTTTCTCGTCGTCCAACTTCTACTACCTTAACCGCGCCTGCATGGGTTTTTGGAAAAACTTATTTAGTAGTTCTGAGTCTGCCTCTGTACCCCAAACAGCGGATTTTGAGGAAGATGTGGCTGTTGGGTTAGGCGATCCGCTTTCCCCAACGTTTCGCAAACCCGCCAGCGGCAACGCTCGCATCTTTTTCAGTTGCGATCGGGACATTGACCTCTACGAACTCGAAGAACTTTGTAATGCAGTGGGTTGGTCTCGCCGTCCCCTGCGTAAAGTCAAAAAAGCTATTGTGCACAGCTTCCTAGTCGTCTCTATGTGGGAGATGCGGGGCAGCCAGCGACGGCTGGTGGGTTTCGCCAGAGCGACTTCAGACCATGCTTTTAATGCCACGCTTTGGGATGTGGTAGTTCATCCTGACTACCAGGGCAAAGGCATGGGCAAAGCGCTGATGAAATACATCATTAAAAAACTCCGCAGTGAAGATATCAGCAACATTACCTTATTTGCTGACCCTCAAGTGGTGGATTTTTACCGCAATTTGGGCTTTATGTCCGATCCAGAGGGGATTAAAGGTATGTTTTGGTATCCAGATTAGCTAGCGAGGTGCAGGTCGGCGTTGATTTGTTGAGGATATACAATACAATATTGACGCTGCCAACACCGAATGCACCTGTGTGCTGCGGTCATTTAGGCTGGGATGTATCTCGGCATCAGGGCTGTTATGAAGCTGTGCAAGTATTGTCAGTCGATTTGAAATTTGAGACTGCGGCGAGACATTCGGCGAGTGCTCAGACCATCGGCGCTCAGTCGAGGTGTCAAGTCCCCGTCAGTCGAGTCGCCCTCAGTCGAAGGAACTATTTGAGATTTGAGATTTATTCCACAGATGAATCTGGGAGCTTGAACTAGGGTCTAAAATTGTGAGCAGCTCACGATAGGAGTCAGGGGCTGGTATCGGTTTTAGGGTGGGGTCAAACCGCACAACCTGAAAAAAACTTCGCCTTAGCTGCATCGATAGCTAAATATTTAAAAAAGCTTGACAAGCAAGCGGTTTTGTGCGTTAATGGTTAGAGGTTAGCTAACTATAACACCGGGATGTAGCGCAGCTTGGTAGCGCGCCTGCTTTGGGAGCAGGATGTCGCAGGTTCAAATCCTGTCATCCCGATCGCACAATGTTAAATAATAGATTGAAGCAAAACTGTCTCTGATGTTTACATTTCTTCAAAATGAAAACAAATTGAGGCAGTTTTTGCCGATCGTGTTAAGTCGCGAGTCTTTGCGTTAATGTGTTTCAGGATCGCTCCTGATGGAAAAAACATGAAATCATTAGTTCGTTTGGGCGCAATATTGGGAATTGTCGGCAGCACTCTGCTGGGCCCCTCCCCAATTGGCAAGATGTCTGCACTGGCACTGCCGGAGCCGCAAATTTTGGAAAAATTGCGCTCGGTGCCGGTATTTACGATTACAGACGCTCAGGGTGCGCCCTTGATCGCTTCTGTTCCCAAGCAGGGTCAGGGTCAAACTGGTAATGCTTCCGTGGCGGGAATTTTCATCAGCCAGAAAGATGCTCAAGCTTTTGTCGATCAACTCAAAACCAGAAATCCTCAGTTGGCGGCCACGGTGCGCGTGATGCCAGTATCCCTGGGCGAAATTTATCAGCTCACTCAAGCAAATAAAGGCAAGCCGGAGGAAGTGCAATTTGCTTTCGTTCCGGCTCCACAGCAGGTGCAGTCGGCTAAAACTGTACTTCAGCAGACTGGTCAACAAGTTAATGAGTTCAACGGTGTACCTCTATTTTTGGCAAGAGGCGGCGCAGAAAATGGTTATTTGACGATTCAGCGAGGCCAGCAAGAGGTGATTCCCTTGTTTTTTAACAAGGAGGATTTACAGGGCATGGTCGATCGTTTTAAGCAGCAGCAGCCGAACGTGACTGCCACAATTAAGATTGAGGTGGTGAACTTGGAGAGCGTTTTGGAAGCTTTGCGTACTGAAAACGACCCGTTTTTGACCCAAATGATTTTGATTCCGTCGCGGGAGTCGCTGGAATTTGTGCGATCGCTCCAACCAGCAGGTGCGGGCCAAAATCCACAGGTTGCTCCGGCTCCAGCTCCGGCTCCAGCTCGACCGGCTCGCTAATAGTTAGTCAGTTGACAGTTGACAGTTGACAGTTGACAGTTGACTGTTGACTGTTAACCATTGTCATTAGTTACCAATGCCCGATGCCCGATGCCCGATGCCCGATGCCCAATTACCAAAAAGTCTTATGTTTGTTTCTGGTTTAGACCTTTGGCAGTGGGTGAATCAAGCTAAAACAGAGGCGACCTCCTCTGACATTCCTCTAGCAGAAATCGACTGGCTGCTGCAAGAGCTGGCTGGTTTGGATAGGTTGGCTCTGCGTTTGGAGTCGTTTAAAGATTTGCCAAAAATTGAATTAAAGTTGTCTTTATCGGAACTTGCTCAATTGTGGCAGCGGCGCTTACAGGAACGGGTGCCGGTGCAGTATTTAACGGGAGTTGCACATTGGCGGCATTTTTCGCTCCAAGTAACGCCGGCGGTGCTAATTCCGCGTCCTGAAACGGAATTGCTGATCGATTTGGCTGTAGAAGCTGTTAAAAGCCGTTTAGAAGCAGAAAATATCAATCAAAAATCTACCCCCCCCAACCCCCCCTTAGTAAGGGGGGGAGAAGATTTCAACTTCTCCCAGCTTCGGGGGGGAGAATTTGCCAAATCGCATTGGGTGGATTTGGGGACGGGCAGCGGGGCGATCGCGATCGGCTTGGCTTCTGCGTTGACAAATGCTAGGGTTTATGCGGTAGATTGCAGTTCGGAAGCTTTGGCAGTTGCTCGACTGAATGCTGAGAATTTGGGCTTTGAATCGCGAATTAATTTTTATCAAGGTTCGTGGTGGGAACCGCTAGAATTTCTCAAAGGTCGCGTTAGCGGCATGGTGTCTAACCCGCCTTACATCCCCAGCAGCACGGTTCTGACTCTACAACCGGAAGTTTTGAAGCACGAACCTCATCTGGCCTTAGACGGTGGTTTTGACGGGTTAGATTGCATCCGGCATTTGGTAGAAACGGCTCCCGATTATTTAGAATCCGGGGGAGTTTGGTTGGTGGAGATGATGGCGGGACAAGAAACGGCGGTAGCTGATATGCTGCAAAGTCACGGGAGTTACGATCGAGTTCAGATATTTGCTGATTTAGCAGGAATCGATCGGTTTGCCTTAGCCTACCGTCTTTAGGTTTCAAGAATATGCCGCAATTCTAAAATCTAAAATCTAAAATCTAAAATCTAAAATGGTATGACACAAGTTTCGATAAATGCGCTAGTTCAAGGGGCAATTTCTGGCAATCATATCGTCAGTTTTCCTACAGATACTGTACCCGCTTTGGCTGCGCGGCCCGATCGCTCGGAGTTGATTTTTGCAGCTAAACGCCGCAGTCAAGACAAACCGCTGATTTTGATGGCAGCATCGGCCCAAGCTTTGTGGCCCTACGTGCAGGGAAGTCCAGCAGAGTTAAACTTGTGGCAGCAAGTAGCCGAATCCTATTGGCCGGGGGCGTTAACTTTGGTGCTGCCGGCTTCGGCAAAAGTCCCGGCGGCTCTCAATCCCATCGATCGGACTACAATCGGAATACGAGTCCCTAACCTTCCCCTTGCCCTAAAGATTCTAGAGCAGACAGGCCCTTTAGCTACTACCAGTGCTAATTTATCCGGCCAACCGCCTCTGGAGTCGGTGGCAGAAATTGAGGTTCAGTTTCCCGAAGTCTTGACATTACTTCCTTCTGAATTAGCAACAGCGACAACAGCTTCGAGTTTGCCTTCGACTGTGGCTAAATGGACGGGCAGCGAGTGGGAAATATTGCGACAAGGCGCGATCGAGTTAGAATGCTAAAAGCTAAACTCCAAGGCAAAGCAATATGGCGCCGATCGGCTGGAGCAACTTTATATATTTAGGTATGGGACTGGGGCTGGGTTTGGGAAGCAGTTTGATTTGGCGCCTGCGGCAAAAAAGCTCGCAACCGCCCGAACCTGCGCCCAAAGTAGCCCCACCTCCTCAAGAAATTCACTTAGAGAAGTTTGATGCCCTTTCCGACCAACTTAAGCAAACTCAATTGGCTTATCAGATGGCATCGGAGATGAGCCAATTTAAGGCGGGTTTTTTGGCTCGAACTTCTCACGAGTTGCGATCGCCCCTGAGCACTATGATTGGTACGCTGCAATTAATTCTCTCGGATTTGTGCGACGATCCTGCTGAGGAACGAGAGTTTGTCGAGCAAGCTCACGCCGCGGCACTCAAGCTGGTGAAATTAATAGATGAAATTATCTCTGTTGCTAAAACTGAACACGGCACTGACAGGATGGATATTGAGCCGATTCAGTTAGCTAAGGTTTTTGACGAGGTTGATGATTTAACTTACTTGCAAGCTGCTAATCGCGGCATTCGTTTGGAGATATTGCCGCCAGATCCGGGTATTTATGTATTGGCAGATTTGCCGAGGTTTAGGCAAGTTTTAGTCAATTTGGTAGATACTGCTGTTGCTCAGATGGAAGAGGGGAGTATTTCTGTTTCTGCCCATGCTTCGCCGGAATCTGGATGCGTTCACATTTGGGTGGACGATCAGCGTTCAGTTAGTGCTTGGAGCGAGTCTTGGGATTTGCTGAAGCACGATTTGGAGTGTGATGCTACTAAGAGCAGCGATAATTCTCAGGTGTCTTCTGGAATGAGGTTATTGATGAATCAGACTCTTTTAAGTTTGATGAGCGGAAAGTTGGAGGTTCTGGCTGTGCCTTCTGAGTCCGAAGAGTGCAATTTTAACCGGACTCAGTGTTCTATTCCTTTGGCAACTTTGTGATGAAGGAAGTTCGCCCACGAGCAATCTACAGGATGTAACGCAGGTGGGGAAGAGGGCAAGGGATTTAACTGATTTAACGGAGGGCGGGAAGATGGAAAAGGGAAGATGAAAGAAGGAAATTATATAGGGAGTAAGGTGCGCCCTTCCGCACCCTACATATTATAGATTTTGATGCCAATCGGGTGATTATTTAACAATTAGCAGTTAGCAATTCGCCGTTGCTAATTTCTAATTCGAGATTCTCTTCGAGAAGCTGATTTTCAAGTACCATGGTGGTGCTAGCGTTTTGCTGAAAACCGATGCGCTCGTAGAAGCTTTGTTTGTAAGTTGTCATCAGGTAAACTCGCTCTACTCGGCACATCCGAGGGTGACTCAAGACGGTTTGCACTAATTTGCGGCCGAGTCCTGCACCTTGGTAATCCGGGTGAATGGCGACATCCCAGATGGTAGCTCGATAGATCCCATCTGAGGTGGCTCTGGCAAAGCCGATCGCCCGTGAGCCGTCCCAAACTGTAACAACTGGTTCGCTGTTGGCGATCGCAATTTCCCAATCTTCTATCTTGCGTTCCCTCGCCCAAAAGGCGGCGGCTTTAAATAGTTCTTGGATCTGTGCGATGTCTGCGCGATCGCGACCTATACAAAATTGAATGTGACTGGAATCCCTAGTCGTTGATGTCATGCTCAATCTGCCTTCAAGTTGTATCTAAACTGTGTTACTTTTACTGTTTTACAGGAGTGAAACTTGATTTTGCTTGGGAACGATCAATGGTTGAATTCCCTATTTACAAAACTATGTTTATTCATACATATTTTTTAACTAATTTCGGTGATTATTAATACCTTTTTGGGGTAAATTTTGTAAAAAAGTCTTTGAGTCAAAATTCCCAACTTATAACTCCTACCATTTGAGATTTTAGATTTTAGATCTAAGATGGGAATGACTGATTTTTTAGGGGTTTGGAGTTTGTCTACACAGAAACCGGGTTTTTTCATAGCAATACTTCGTTACAACTAAAATGTTGCACCATTCTCAATAAGCTTTTTATGAACAGGCTTTTCGGCTTGTTCCACAAAGAGTGAATTTTCTTGTGGAACAGGCCGAAAAGCCTGTTAAGCGAGAATGGTGCAAGCTCTCAGTTACAACTCACCGAAACTGTAAAAACCCGGTTTCGCTGCGTCGTCCATCGGTAAGCGTAAGCGATAGCTTGTGTGTTGCCTAATTGCTCAAAAATCACCTATCGAGAGAGGTATTGACTCCACGAAAACACCCGAAGATTGTGCTGTGGAGTCAAATCTCTAATCTCTAATCGAGTGAATCAGTTTTGCAGCCAGCGGGCGGCGTCTTTGGCGTGATAAGTCAAAATCAAATCACAACCAGCACGCTTGAATCCTGTCAAAGTTTCCATCACTACTCTTTCTTCGTCTATCCAACCGTTGAGGGCGGCGGCTTTCACCATCGCATATTCCCCAGAAACGTTGTAAGCAGCAACTGGCAGGTTAGTTGCTTCCTTCACGCGCCAGATGATATCCATATAAGCTAAAGCGGGTTTAACCATGAGCATATCTGCGCCTTCGGCAATGTCGAGAGCAATTTCTTTCAGAGCTTCGCGGCCGTTTCCGGGGTCCATTTGATAGGTGCGCCGATCGCCAAATTGCGGAGCAGAATCTGCAGCATCCCGGAATGGGCCATAATAAGCTGAGGCGTATTTTGCCGCGTAAGACATGATGGGAATATCTTCAAATCCAGCGGAGTCCAATCCTTCGCGAATTGCTCCGACAAAACCGTCCATCATTCCCGAAGGTGCGATAATATCTGCACCGGCTTTAGCTTGAGCAACTGCGGTTTTCTTCAGCAATTCTAGTGTCGGATCGTTCAAGACGCGGCCGCTTAAATCTCCGACTTCCAAATAGCCGCAGTGACCGTGACTGGTATATTCGCACAGACAAGTATCGACCATGACGATTAAATCTGGTACGGCTTTTTTAACTGCTTCCGTCGCTTGTTGGACGATGCCACAATCGTGCCAAGCACCCGTAGCATCTGTGTCTTTATCTGCGGGAATGCCGAATAAAATAATAGCGGGAATGCCGAGGTCGTAGACTTCTTTTGCTTCTTCTACTATTTTGTCTACCGATAGCTGGTAAACTCCCGGCATCGATGTGACTTCTTTAGCAAAAGCTTCCCCCGGTACGGCAAATAGGGGGTAAATTAAATCGCTGGTTGTCAAGATATTTTCGCGTACCATCCGGCGGAGTTGGGGATGGTTGCGGAGGCGGCGGGGGCGGTGAGTTGGAAACATTATGTTTTTTTTACGGTAGATTAAGTCCTGCTTTCTAGGACTGGCGGCGTTTATTTAAAAGTCTAAAGCTTCTTGTTGGCCGATCGCCCTGTACTTAAGTAAAGTTCTGTAAAAGCCAGGATGTCGATTGTTTGTAGTAACTGAGATGTTGCACCATTCTCAATAACCATTTTAGGGGCGGGCTAGAAGATCCCAAGCCGTAATCCCCACAGGAAATTCAGTCTTTGTGGAACAGGCCCGAAAGCCGGCTCTTGAGAAGGGTGCAAGAATTAAGTAGTAAGGAATGCAAGTCCTTTCTAGCTTTTCTCGTTTGCAGACTCAGGCCTAACTGTGGTTGTATCGGTTGGTACGGATATCTCGCTGGCTTCATACCTATAACCAGGCTGCCCATTCGTGAGAATAAACTGTAAATTATAAATGTATCGAATAGTAACGGTCTTATGTACAAGCAACTAATTTCAAAGATCAAACCGCTTTTGAAATCACTATTTGCGATCGGTCTGGTACTGACGCTAGCCCTCGGTAACGCTGACGGAGCTCTGGCGGCCCGCAGCGGAGGACGCATCGGGGGCGGATCTTTTAGAGCTCCGGCGCGCAGTTACTCGTCTCCTAGTCGCACTTACGCGCCGTCGGGAGGAGGCTACTATCCGGGTGGTGGCTTTGGAGGCGGCTTCGGTTTCCCGTTCTTGCTGCCGTTTTTTGGCTTTGGGGGCGGGTTTGGCGGCCTGTTCTCGATTTTGATTTTTATCTCGATCGCTAATTTCCTCGTCCAAAGCTTCCGCCGCGCCGGGGGCGGAACTGACGAACTGGGCAACAGCGCCCCCACTACTACCGTATCTGTAGCCCGCTTGCAAGTTGGTTTGCTAGCAGAGGCCCGCGGTTTGCAAGCCGAACTCGACACCCTAGCGCGCAAAGCGGATACCGATACAGCGGCCGGTCGTGCTCAAGTGCTGCAAGAATCTACTTTGGCGCTGCTGCGGCATCCTGAATACTGGGTTTACGCGGGCGCTGAATCTGTGCAAACTCGCTTGGAAGCAGCCGAAGCTAAGTTTAATCAACTTTCTTTGGCAGAACGCAGTAAATTTACTGAAGAAACGCTCTCGAATTATAACAATCAGCTCCGCCAAGCAGGGAGCAGCAATATCCTGCCCGGTTTGCAGGAAAATGGGGCGCTGGTTGCTTCTGATTTGAATTCAGAGCCTGGGGAATTTATTGTGGTGACGGTAATTGTCGGTACTCAAGGTAAATTGCAATTGCCAGCAGTGAAAAACTCTGAAGATTTGCGCCAAGCTTTGCGTCAGATTGGGGGAGTATCGAGCGAGCAGTTGTTGGCGGTTGAGGTGCTGTGGACTCCTCAAGCGAACGGGGACACTCTGACTGCTGACGATATGTTGGCCGGCTATCCTGATTTGCGATCGATTTAGTGAGCAAGACTGGGCGCGGAGCAGGGTTTCCCGCGCCCGATCCCGTACCAAAGCTGTGCGGAGGAACCAAATTGCTTTTGAGACGGGCATTTCGCGGGATGTTAGGAAGGTTGATCGAGTTAAAAAAGATTGTTGAACAAATGCTACTATTGAGAGATTATGATTGAGCGTGATTCATCTGCTATGGGCAAAGCCTGCCCGATACGGGTTTTGCGAAGAAGTTAGGCAGGGTAAAAAAAACTGTATTAAGCGAGGACTGCTTCGGAAGAAGTTGCGATCGCACGCCATCTAAATTTTATATAAAGAAGAAGCGATCGAGAGCGAAAACTTATGGCCGACAGCAGCAGAAAAAAAGCACTTTTTATTTTGAGCCAGTTAAATAATGACGATATCAACTGGATCGTCCAAAAAGGCAAAAAGGAAGTTCTAGATCCGGGCGAGATTTTGATTCATGAAGGGAGACAGATAGATGCGCTCTACATTGTTTTGAAGGGGAGTTTGAGCGTTTTAATCGAGGCTGAGCGGACTAGAGAACTCGCTAAAATAGCCAGCGGAGAATTGGTGGGAGAAGTCTCTTTCATTGATGCTCGCCCTCCTTTGGCAACGGTGAAGGCGATCGAAGAAACTCACTTGCTGGCAATTCCTAGGCGGCAGTTAGTAATCAAACTTCAAAACGATATGGGCTTTGCTTCCCGCTTTTATTATGGAATTTCACTGTGTCTGGCAGACAGGATGCGCGGTACGATCAGACATATAGAATACGGTCGCAATATAGAATTAGATCAACCAGAATTTGAACGAGAGGATATCAATCCTAACGTCCTGGAAAATTTGGCGCTAGCTGAGGCTAAGTTTAATTGGCTGAGGGAAAATGTTAAACCTTGAGGAATTTTAAGGCGTTTTTGAGCTGGGTGTGAAAAGTTGCCAATACATACGGTAATTTATCATTGATGTAACCTCTCAACTTAAAAAACAGATGTGGAAAAGAAAACAGGGGCGGGTTGTACCGGAAATATCGATCGATAATTGCCGGAACTATAAAAACCCGCCCCTGTGCTTGGCCGTTGCAACCTCGCGCGCCGAAATGCAACTACCAACCAGACAATCTAGATAATGCCGGGCCCTTTGCCGCGGGTGTCTGCATCCATTGTCAGTTTTCCTTCCTCGCCTTTTTTATCTTTGACTTCTGCGAGAATTCGAGCGCGTTCTGCGGCTTCGGCTTCCTCTTGTGCTCTCAAATCGCCCGGTTCGTTGATGTACATTTCCGGTTCGATCGCGTAATTGTTAACCAGACCTTCTTGATCTACTGTATAACCATCTGTGGTGTGAATGCTTTCGTCATCGGTTTGGTCATCAGTTTTTGCACTTTTCTGCTTCGCTTCTGTCGTTGCGTGCATGAAGTTAGCGCCTTCGCGTTCTTGCCGCGCTGCTGTCTCCGCAGGAGTAATGCCCCTGTCGTAGTGGGGGGCTTCCATCTTGGCTTCGATTTGTTCGTCGGTCGGTGTTGATTTGCTAACTTCTTCTTTGGGGGGTATTGGTTGGCGATTAGTCATGATTTATTCCTGGGTTATCTTTTCAAAAAGGTCTTTGCGTTATGTTTAAATATTAGGCCAAAGCTAACTCATTCACAAACTATCTTTGGTTATAGTTGGCTAAAAATTGCTGTTAGGGAAAATACCTTGATTGAGTCTTCCTAAAGACTGATAAAATTCTGTTTTTACTTAACTTTTTACTATCTGCGACTATTTGGCATCTATCTAAAGATAGGGAATTGGGCATCGGGCATTGGGCATCGGGCATCGGGCATTGGTAACTAATGACAACTGTCAACTGTCAACAGACAACAGTCAACAGTCAACAGTCAACTGACTTTACGATTCTTTAAAGAATCGGATGATTTCGCGGACGTGGTTGAGAAATTGTCCGTCATCGGTGAGTTGGGCGATCGCACTTTCTGCATCTCTTCTCAGGTGAGTGTGTTCTGCCTGATTTGTCGCTTGCAAAGATTGTAGAGATGCGGATAAAGTAGTTAGTTCTCTTCTGATAGCTTCCCGTTCGCGATTTTGGACAGCCACCCACGAATTCGGATTGTCTGGACTTAATTGATTGCTCAAATCTCTAACTGTAGATTCTAAGTTGGCAAAGCGGCTGCGGAGTTCGACAATATCTTCGCGGGGGTGCAAAAATTGGCGGCGGATAGTTGTCAGCCGTTGGGCTAAATACTGATAACCTCGGATAGCTGGACGCAGTACAGTTAACAGCAGTGCAGCAGCGGAACTGAGATAGCCAATAGCACTAATTCCGGCGGCGGCTAGGCCGTAAAGTGCGATCGCGCTAAACAGGTGAAGTGCGATCGCCACCAAGAGCGATCGGCTAACTAATACAGTAACGTATTTGACTTGTTCCTGATCGACAGCAATGTTTTTTTTAGTCGATTCTGCAGCTTGCGCTAAAACTTCTTTAGCTTCAAAATGGATATTCCAGGGAACTGTAACTATCAGCAACAGCCATTCAAAAATAGCAATGGCAATTACCCAATCAATAAAACTGCCGGCGGAGACGTGCAGCCATTGCAGAATGGCAAAAACTAGCAGCAAAAATATGCCTGTGGCGGCACCAAAACCTGCGAAAGTGTAATACATAGCGATGCCTTGGTGGAATGTTGTTTTGATTGTGAGTAGGTGCTTTAGGTCTGGAGTAATAAACTGTGACAGTTAAGTGAGCGTCCTATTAATCCCGGTTCATTAGTTATGAGTAAAAGTGCAGGGCAAGGGTTGCGATCGACCTGTTTTTTCCCACAAATACTTGCTCTACCTCAATCGTGGAAGGTAGTGGAGATTTGGGGTAGGTGGTTTAGGTATGGAGTAATAAACTGTGACAGTTAAGAAATCGTCCTATTGAACCCAGTTTATTAGTGATTAGTAATACTTATGTTTTTCCCAGTTCATCTAGTTAATAATCAGGATGAAGTCAAATTCTCCTTGACTCATACCATTTGAGATTGGAGATTTGAGATAGGGAATGGCTGATTATGTATGGGTTTGCAACTTGTATACAGTTGCATTCATTTTTTGAACTGGTATCACTAACGGCGTTACGCGGTGCTAGAAAACCAGGAATCTCAAAACGCTCCCTCTATCCATTTTTATTTTCCAGAGCTGCTAAATCACCTGTAGCTGAGATAAACTGATTTGGAAGTAGAGCGCGCGTTTTGCAAGTTGCCTCTGTGTAACCGAGACACTGCTACTGCAACCTGCCCTCAGCCACAGCAAAATAGATGCCTAAATTAACTCTACATTCTCCGATTTCCATTAACAGGGCGTCTACAATCTAAAATCAAAAGTGAGCAGCAAGGACAAACCGATGGCGAACTCAACTCTTGGCCTAGAACATCAACTTTACGATTATCTGTTATCTATTTCTCTGCGGGAGCCAGATATTCTCGCTTCACTACGGGAAGAAACTGCTAAACATCCTATGGGTAGGATGCAGATTGCTCCCGAACAAGGTCAGTTTATGGAGCTCATGGTGCAGCTTATGGGAGCGACCAAAACCTTAGAAATTGGCGTTTTTACTGGTTATAGCTCGCTGTGCGTAGCTTTAGCGCTGCCTCCTAACGGTCAAATTATTGCCTGCGATGTCAGCGAGGAATATACTGCGATCGCACGACGCTATTGGGAAGCTGCGGGCGTTGCTAATAAGATTTCTTTGCAGTTGGGCCCAGCAATAAATACTCTCGACAAACTAATAGCCGAGGGACAAGCTGGAACCTTTGATTTTGCCTTCATCGACGCCGATAAAGAAAATTATGAGACTTATTTTGAGCGATCGCTACAACTTGTACGCAATGGCGGTTTAATTGTAATTGACAATGTTCTGTGGTCTGGACGAGTTGCTGATCCTCAAGTACAAGACGAAAGCACCACCGCCCTTCGTACTTTTAACGACAAATTGCGTAACGATCCCAGAGTTACTCTCAGTGTTGTCCCCATTGCTGACGGACTGACTTTGGCCCTGAAACGCCGTTGGGCTACTATGATGGAACCTGAACAGCATAATTAAAGAGTTATTTGCGGTTTGTGGTGGATTTCTAAGGGACTCATACCAAAGCTATGAAGAAACCGGATTGCTGAGTCAGTCGATTTTAGATTTGAGATTTGAGATTTTAGATTTACCCCACAGATAAATCTGGAAGCTTGAACTTTGGTCTAAAATTTTTATCTTTCCACGACTTAAGTACGTGGCACGGTATCCGTTTTTGGGCTGGGTCAAGCTTCTGGGATCAAACGGATAATTTTTTTTCATAAACCCCGTTTATAGGTTCAGGACTGTTTTTATTTGCTGCAAACCGCGAAGAAATAACAATTTAAGAATATTATATCTAAACAACGTAATTAATTGATTTGAGGCGTAACTTCGGGTGTCTAATTTACAACTAAAATTACCAATTCACGAAACTTTTCAGTGTACTGTTCAAGGCGAAGGTTACTGGACGGGGACTTTAGTTGATTTTATCAGATTGGCCGGTTGCCCTGTGCGGTGTCCTTGGTGCGACACAGGCTACGAAAATGGGGGCAAAGGTTTGCCATCGGTGCCGCAGTCGATCGCACAATTGCTAGCTCAATTGCAGTCTCCGAGAGTTGTCATTACTGGCGGCGAACCTTTCATTCACCGGGATTTGCCGGAGTTAGTTGAAGCTTTGTTAGAAGCTGACAAGCAGGTGAGTATTGAAACTTCGGGCGCTTGCTGGCAGGAAGTTTCGCCGCAGGCTTGGATTACTCTTTCTCCTAAAGAACACGTCAATCCTAAATATCCGGTGCAAGAGCTTTTCTGGACTAGAGCTAATGAAATTAAGTTGGTAATTAGCACTGGCGAAGAAGTTGAATTTTATCACAAGCATTTGGCAAGTAATGTGAATATTCCGGTTTTCTTGCAACCAGAATGGAACTCTAAAAAGTCAGCGATCCCCATTATTTTGGAATTGCTGAGACAAAATCCTAGTTACAGGCTATCTTTGCAAACTCACAAGTTTATTGGCGTGCAATAATTTGATGATTTTGACACAGATATAGCAATCCTTGCAGGAGTCGTAAACTTTTTACCCCACCCCAACCCTCCCCTTATCAAGGGGAGGGAGTAAGAAATTCACAAATGATGCGAGGATTGCTATAGCAGGCGATGTGCGGAGTGAAGCAAAGAAAGTACATCGCCTTACTATTCGTATAAGTATGTGCTATAATTAAAGCCGCAATTTATGATAAGTTGAACGTAATGGAAACAACTACGGAAACCCCAGTGGGAAAAGTTATCACAACCCTAGTAATTACGAATCGGATTGATGAAGCTAAAGCAGAAGATGGTCTGATTCCACTGGAGCAAGTCAGGTCTGTTACTCTAGAAAATGTTTTGGTGGATACGGGCGCGACAACTTTGTGTTTGCCTAAAGATGTCATCGCCAGACTGGGTTTGAAAATTCTCAAGCAAGTAGTTGTGGAAACAGCCACGGGCATTAGTGAGGCGAGGATTTTTCGGGATGCTTCGATTTCTCTATGCGGCCGCGAAGGGACTTTTGAGTGTTTGGAATTGCCAGAGGGAAAAACTCCACTTTTAGGGGTAATTCCGATGGAAGCGCTGGGAATTGAAGTCGATTTGAAAAATCAAAGATTGAAGGTTTTGCCCGACGGGCCGACGGAAACTTATTTGACAATTCTTTGATATTCTTGAGTTTGGATGCCAGCTATTCGATCTGCAGCGCTAAGATGGTTAAGCACTGTTTTGCACTACTCTCATGTCCCAACGCGCCGAAACCTCAAACAGCCAGCCAAGTGCATCCCGCAACGGGCATAATGTGACAAATGCTCACTCTCACAACCAAAATACGATTCGGGTTCGCGGTGCGAGACAGCACAACCTGAAAAATATCGATCTGGAACTGCCGCGCGATCGCCTGATCGTTTTTACTGGGGTCTCCGGTTCTGGTAAGTCTTCCCTAGCTTTCGATACAATTTTTGCCGAGGGACAGCGCCGCTACGTCGAGTCTCTCAGCGCTTACGCGCGCCAGTTTTTGGGACAGTTGGACAAACCGGATGTGGACGCGATCGAAGGTTTGAGTCCGGCTATTTCGATCGACCAAAAGTCAACTTCTCACAACCCGCGATCGACTGTTGGCACTGTTACAGAAATTTACGATTATCTCAGATTACTCTACGGCAGAGCTGGCGAACCGCACTGTCCGATTTGCGATCGCTGCATTGCGCCGCAGACAATTGATGAAATGTGCGATCGAGTCATGGCACTTCCCGACGGCACTCGCTTTCATCTTCTGGCACCAGTTGTGCGCGGAAAAAAAGGCACTCACCGCAAATTATTGTCGAGTTTAGCTTCCGAAGGATTTATTCGCGTTAAAGTTAACGGAGAAATTTTAGAACTGTCGGAAAATATCGAATTAGATAAAAATCATACGCACAATATCGAGATAGTTGTCGATCGGTTAATTAAAAAACCCGGTTTAGAAGAACGTTTAGTTGATTCTCTGGCAACTTGTTTGCGCCATTCTGAGGGAATTGCGATAATTGAAGAATTACCAACAGACGAAAATCCAGAACCAAATCCGCCGATCGTATTTTCCGAAAACTTTGCTTGTCCCGAACACGGCGCAGTAATGGAAGAACTTTCCCCCCGGTTATTTTCGTTTAATTCGCCCTACGGCGCGTGCCAGAACTGCCACGGTTTGGGGAGTTTGCGGACTTTTGCGCCGGAGTTGGTAGTTCCCGACGAGAAAGCGCCTCTTTATTGTGCGATCGCACCTTGGTCTGACAAAGACAATTCTTATTATCTTTCTTTGCTTTGCAGTATTGCTGATACTTGCGGGTTTGATATCGACACTCCTTGGTATCGATTAAAGCCCGAACACCAGCGGGTAATTTTGTACGGCAATGAGCAAAAGCGCAGCGCAGAAAGTAAAAAGCGCGACGGCAGCACTGATTTGAGGAGAGATTTTAATGGCGTGATTTCCATGTTGCAGCGCCAGTACGACGATACTGGTTCCGATCTTATCAAGCAGAAGTTGGAACAGTATCGGGTCGATCGCTCTTGCGAGGTTTGTCACGGCAAACGCTTGAAACCCGAGGCGCTTTCGGTGCGGTTGGGACAGTACGGAATTGTGGATTTAACCAGTATTTCGATACGCGAATGCCGCGAAAGAGTCAATAATTTGGGATTGAGCGATCGGCAATTCCAAATATCCGATTTAGCCCTGAGAGAAATCAAAGCAAGGCTGCAATTTTTGCTCGATGTCGGGTTAGATTACTTGACTTTAGACCGCGCGGCAATGACGCTTTCTGGCGGAGAAGCGCAGCGAATTCGGCTAGCGACTCAAATCGGTTCTGGTTTGACGGGCGTGCTCTACGTTTTGGACGAACCGAGCATCGGACTGCACCAAAGAGACAACTTTCGCCTGCTGCAAACCTTAACAAAATTGCGCGATTTAGGCAATACTTTGATTGTCGTAGAACACGATGAAGAAACCATGCGAGCGGCCGACCATATTGTCGATATCGGGCCAGGTGCCGGCGTTCACGGTGGCAAAATTATCTCGGAAGGAAGTTTAGAAAATTTGCTAAAGGCAGAGGAATCTTTGACTGGTGCTTATTTGTCGGGAAAGCGAGTAATTGAAACGCCTAATGAAAGGAGAAAAGGCAACGGCAAAGCTCTGTCAATCATAAATGCGACGCGCAACAATTTAAAAAATATCGATGTGGAAATTCCCCTCGGAAAACTCGTCTGCGTGACGGGGGTTTCCGGTTCTGGAAAATCAACTTTAATCAATGAATTGCTGTACCCGTCGCTGCAACATTATATCACCAAAAAAGTGCCTTTACCACCCGATATGGACGCCCTCAAAACAAAGGGCGAACGCTCTCTAGAGGATGTGGTTGATAAGGTAATTGTCATAGATCAATCTCCCATCGGCCGTACTCCGCGTTCTAATCCCGCGACTTACACGGGAGTCTTTGATGTGATTCGGGATTTGTTTGCCGAAAGCATTGAAGCGAAGGCAAGAGGTTACAAAGCGGGGCAGTTTTCTTTTAATGTGAAAGGGGGAAGATGCGAAGCTTGCGGCGGCCAAGGCGTGAATGTGATTTCGATGAATTTTCTGCCGGATGTTTACGTGCAGTGTGAGGTTTGCAAGGGGGCGCGCTACAACCGGGAAACGCTGCAAGTGAAGTACAAAGGCAAGTCGATTTCTGATGTTTTGAATATGACTGTCGAGGAAGCTTTGGGGATGTTTAAAAATATTCCCAGGGCTGGCGTCAGACTGCAAACTTTGGTTGATGTTGGTTTGGGTTACATTCAGTTGGGACAGCCGGCGCCGACGCTTTCTGGGGGCGAAGCGCAGCGGGTAAAATTGGCAACGGAACTGTCGCGCCGCGCTACTGGGAAAACGCTTTATTTGATTGATGAACCGACGACGGGTTTGTCGTTTTATGATGTTCACCATTTGTTAAACGTGCTGCAAAGATTGGTGGACAAGGGGAATTCAATTTTGGTAATCGAACACAATTTAGATGTGATTCGGTGCTCCGATTGGGCGATCGATTTGGGGCCTGAAGGGGGAGACAAGGGCGGCGAAATTATTGTGGCGGGGACGCCGGAGGATGTGGCGGCAAATCCTCGTTCTTATACTGGGAAATATTTGCAAGCTGTTTTGCAGCAGCATCCTTTGGGGGAGGCTGTAGCTGCTAGTTAATACTAACAGGAATTACGCAATTCTCATAATTAGTAAGGTGCGTCAGATATTTAAACCTTCAATAATCGTTTAAGAAACTCACCTGACGCACCATACAATTAAAATACTGAGTTGGGACAGTAGACAGCACAGATCGATCGCCAAAATCGCAAAGCAACAACGATTGGCAGATTCAAAATAGGAACTGGCAAAAAAACAGCAGACGTTCAAGAAATCAAGGAAAGAGAGCGCTCTATGGCTAAACCTTTCAAACCAGAAACTCGAAATTATTGTAATTGGTCTGTAACCATTTATGTTGGCTCAGAAACAGTAGGGTTTTATACAGAGTGTATTTCGCCCAATGGTACTATTTTATGTACAGAAATTTGTAATGACAAAGGGTCTGCTTGGCAACAGGGTTACAACCTTGTAGCTCGTGCAATTAAAGAAGAACGAACTAATCGATACAATAGGATTGCTATACCTCTGACACTTGCGTTATTATATGTATGTGGATCGGATGAGGAATACGAGTTAGGTCATCAATCTCGCTTTAGAGGCAGACGTGCTGGGAAGGGGCATGATTTTGAAATTTTGGATCTTCTGACTGAAGATGGTCTATTAGAGGAGCAACGTCATCCCCAGCAGATTAAATCAGTAGTTTTGACACCAAAAGGTATTAAACAAGCAAGGCACATTCTGAAAAATTTGAATTTAGGGGGTATTGAAGAGTTTCTTCAGACTCAGGAAAATCGCGACGATTTAATCGATGGATTAGAACAATATCAAGAGCATTTTGGTGATGAAAAGTAAGAATTCGCTACAAACCCCCGCTTAACCATAGAACGCCATTCTGACAACATCTCCTCTCAGTAAAGGTTGGGGAAAATTAGATGGATATCTAGCTCGATTGGGGCAAGATTCGGGTTGGTTGGTAATATTCGATCGCCGCGAGAATGCACCGGAACTCGAAGAACGGTTGAACACTGAGATTCATACTACTCCAATGGGGCGATCGATTACAGTAATTCGAGGGTGAAATCCTGGTATATTATGTACTAATAGTAGATGCGATATTAACTCTCTTGAATTGTCGGAGACATTGCCATATGGTGCGCTTGTGTCTGCATAAATTCAATGTCCGAGCGCGACCAAGTGCGGGGCCCGCTGCACTGATGAGCAATTAACAGCCCCCACAGTCCTTTGTTCGTTAAAATTGGCACGACTAAATTGGCGCGAACTTTCAGGCTACGCAGAAAATCTCGGTGGCATGGGTTAATTGCTTCTACTTCAATATCTGCAATTGCTCTAACTCGGCCGGCTTCGTACAAAGCAGCGTATTCGCCGTTAAAACACTCGTCTGGCCCCGTTGAACCCAAGATAGAGAGTTCGATCGCACTCAACATCTCGTAAGTCACTCGACCCTGCCACTGCTTGTAAAAATGATAAAGCACCGCGCGATCGCTCTGCACAACTTCTCGAATGTCGTAGAGGGATTGTTCAACTAATACATCGCGCTTTAGACGATCTGTCAAGCGGTTAACAATGTTTTGCAGGCGATCGCCAGACATGGTATAGACTCCTTAAGTTCCTAGTTTTGACTGATATCTGTCTTAAGTTTAGCTTTATTAAAGGTAACAACTGCTAGGATAACTTTACAGCTAGAGGAAGCATCAAATATGTCTGTGCTAGAATCTGCTTGGAAACACGCATTTATCCCTACAAACGGCATCAAACTGCACTATGTCACTCAAGGCCAAGGCCCGCTGATGCTGATGCTGCACGGGTTTCCAGAATTTTGGTATTCTTGGCGGCATCAAATCCCGGAATTTGCATCAGATTATCAAGTCGTCGCTGTAGATCTCAGGGGTTACAACGACAGCGACAAACCTCACGATCAATCTGCTTACGTGATGGCAGAGTTTGTGCAAGATGTCAAGGGCATTATTCAGGGTTTGGGATACGAAAGTTGCGTCTTAGTTGGTCACGACTGGGGAGGCGCGATCGCCTGGAACTTTGCTTATGCTTATCCCCAAATGGTGGATAAATTAATAGTGATGAATCTACCGCATCCTGCCAAATTTGCTGAAGGGTTACGCACTCCCCAACAATTGTTGAAAAGTTGGTACATCTTTTTATTTCAGTTGCCAGTTTTGCCGGAGTTGTTAATTCAGTGGGACGACTATCAAGCCATTTCTGCTGCTTTGGAAGGTATGGCAGTTAACAAAAGCACCTTTAGCCCCTCAGATATCGAAGCTTACAAAGATGCCGCTGCCAAACGGGGCGCTCTGACTGCTACTATCAATTATTACCGAAATATTGCTCGCGGATTTGTCGATCGCCAGAATTGGAGGGTTCTGGAAGTTCCCACGCTGATGATTTGGGGAGAAAATGATGTCGCCCTCGGTAAAGAGTTAACCTATGGAACCGCAGATTATGTGCGGGATTTTCAGATTCATTACATTCCTAATTGCAGCCACTGGGTGCAGCAGGAACAGCCGCAGTTAGTGAATCGGTACATGAGAGATTTTTTGGCAAGCAAAGCTGTTTGAATTAATATAGGACAAGGAAGTTCCGCAACGAGCAGTGTACAAGATGTAACGGATGTAAAAGTAACAAATAAAGCCTCAACAATTGCTGAGACTTTATTATCTAATTAGTTGTATTTAAAACAGTTTTAAAATATACAGTCAGAAAGCAATTCTTACAGCAACGGCGGCTAGACTGTAGGTGAAAAGTTGTCCTATTTCTGAATAAAATCTCAAGCTGATAAATCGCCCTATCCTAAAATATCTTTGATGAAGCCGATAAAGCTTTGTTTAGTCAAAACTTCGATCGCCAGCACAGAAACAAATCCGATCATCGCAAAACGTCCGTTAACTTTCTCTGCATACTCGGTAAATCCGGTGCTGACGTTGGCGTCTACATACATCGTGGGCTCGATCGCGAAGTTGTTGAGCAGACCTTGGTCATCGACCATCATGTTACGTGAAGTCATGTGTTTTTCCTTGTTTTGTTGCTTTATGTAAATAAATGTAACAAATTGTTAACTTATATTACAGTGATTGGGCGCATAAAAGTTTGTGATGCTAGTCACAAACGTTGGCACTAAGACTTGGGCGGCCTCGAAACGCTAAGCTGTCGCTGATCTAACTTGCACGGTAACTGGTTCCAGAGGCATAGCCACGAAGAGTGGAGCGGGCAGGATGCCCGTTCAAAACCTTAAATCTAAATATATAAGAGCCAACTTGGGTGATAACGATTATCATTATATTTATGAGTCAACCTACCATCACCGCCGTAGCGGGCCCGCCCGGAAGCGGCAAAACAACCTGGATTCGACAGCAGCTAGCAGCCCAAACCCCGCCCCTGCTGTATTTTTGCCCCGGAAGCGGCAATGTGCCGATCGACCAAACGTGCATCGCCGCCGAATTTGGGCAAATCACCACCCTGACAGACGGGCAAGAATCCGAGCTCGCGAAGCACCTGAACAACGGCGTTTCAGCCTACATCGAACTGGGATTTTACCTGCAACTGACAGCAGTAGAAAACCTACTCCAAAGCTTTCCCAGCCGCCGATTTGCTGTAGTGCCGCCAGAAATCAAAGACACCGAATGGCATCAATGGGCAGATGTAATTGTCGAGGGAATAGCCGTTAGCGGCGAATCGGAAAAACTATCAATTTGGCGCAGCCCCGCTAGCGGACAAGTCCTCGATCCAGCCAGCCTCGATCTGTTTTGGTACCAAGAAATGACCCAAGGAGCCTACGGCAAGGTTCACAGAGCCAAAGGCATTTTTGACATAGCCGACGGTCGATCTTTTTACTTCGATTTCTCTGCCGAATTCAAAGAAACCGCCCACGAAGAATTGCCACTTCCCCGCTGGCTCGAAGGCCGCCCCCAAAGATTTAGCGGCATAGAAATTGTCGGCGAAAATCTCGATGAAACAGCATTAGGACAAACCCTAGAAGATTGCTGTCTGTCCGAAACAATTCTGTTGAATTACCAACAGCAAGTCAAACAAGCACTATTATTAGGAGAAGAATAAACCGAATGAAAATAGCAGTTATGTCCTGCATTCACGGCAACTACGAAGCCTTAAATGCCGTTTTGTCAGACATTGACGAACAACAAGCAGAAAAAATCTTTTGCCTTGGAGATTTAGTCGGTTACGGCCCGCATCCCCACGCCGTAGTAGAAATGATTCGCTCCCTCGACATTCCCACTTGCGTCGGCTGCTGGGACGAAGATATTGTCGAAGGTTTGAACTCCTGCGAATGCAGCTATCCCTCAGTTTTAGCCGAAAAAAGAGGCAAATTAGCTCACGAATGGACGAACAGTCAAATATTCCCGGAAACGCGGGAATATTTAGCCACTTTGCCGCACAGTTTGCGAGAAGACAATATGTGTTTTGTCCACGGTAGCCCTCACAGCAATCATGAGTATTTGCTGCCGACCATGGATGCTTTTTCTGCCTTAGAGCGGGTATTTTCTGCCGATGCTGACCTGCTGTTTTGCGGTCACACTCACGTTCCCTACGTTCGCACTTTAGATGCTGGAAATATGCAGGTTCGAGTCAGTGGATCAAGCATCGAAGGAGACAAAAATTTAAGTTTTACTGTTCCTTTAAAGCGGATTGTGAATGTCGGTTCCGTGGGAGAACCGCGCCACGGGAGGCCGAATGCTACCTACGTGATTTACGATGTTGACGCTCAACAAGTGATATTGCGAGAAGTCGAATATGACTATCAAGCCACTTGCGCTGCAATTATTGAAAAAGGTTTACCTCCGATTTTTGCTTGGCGTTTGGCTAGAGGTTTGGAATATGCAGAAAGAGCCGACGATCCGACTCATGTTTGTGAAAGATAGATAAACAGTAGACAATAGACAGTAGACAGTAGACAGTTAACTGTTGACTGTTCAATAAAGAGGTAGATTGTGATTTACCGTTGGGTGGGGGCGGGTTTATAAGATTATTGGTTTTTGGCGATTATTGTTGGTAAAACCGGCCCCTACAATTTTTTGATATTGGTATAAGATATCAGTTCAAAACAACTTCTGTTCATTAAAGAGGTAAATTGCGGTTTACCGTTGGGTGGGGGCGGGTTTATAAGATTATTGGTTTTTGGCGATTATTGTTGGTGAACCCGCTCCTACAAGTTTTTGACATGGGTGTAAGATATCCGTTCAAAACACGCTCCGAAAAAAAACATCCAAACTCACCAGGCAAAAACCTTGAGCATTACTAACAATTAAAAAGTATGAAAAACTGGGCATTGCTAACTGGAATCGAAGGAAATCTGGCTGCTTATGAAGCTGTACTAGCTGACATCAAGCGCCTGAGAATTCGTGTTGAGGAGTTGTATATATTGGGTGATTTAGTCGGCCCGAATCCCGATTGCGAAAAATTAGTGCAGCGAGTCCGATCGCCCAAACGAGGAGAAATCGAACCTCAAATTTGTATCGGGTGGTGGGAAGAACAGTGTTTCAACTTACACGGAATAGGTTCTAGCCCTGATGCGGCAGAATTGCGACAAAAATACGGCGCAGATACGATTAAGTTGCTCTGGGATTCTGTCAGCCGGAAAACTGTAGAGTGGTTGCGCTCTTTGAATTTTGGTTTTCATGAATTGGATTGTTTGTTGATTCACGGGAGTACGGTTAGCGCGTCTGATGAGCTTACCCCGGAGACTCCGCCGCCTGTGATGCTCGATCGCGTTATCCGCGCTGATGCCAATACTTTGTTTTGCGGGCGATCGGGCTTAGCATTTGAGTATCAACTACAGCCAAGTATTATCAATAACTGGGTGCAGACTCTGGACTCTCAAGAGCCGCCTGCAACCGTGTCTGCAACAGCGCGAAGGGCGATCGGAGTCGGGAATGTGGGTCGGCTCAGCGGACAAGCAAATTATACTCTCTACGACCCAAACACGGATACTGTCAAGTTCCGAAACGTCTCTTACACCACGCGCAAAGGGTTTCAAGCTTAGCAGTCGGGCATTGCAATTACTTCCAGCTAGTTGACATAGATTATCAATTAGCTTAAGCTGTACGTTCTATCCAAAGTAGCGGTGACGCTAAACCTAAATCCTATGACTCTTTTAACCTACACTCCTGCCTTGTACCCTAATCTCAGACAGCAGACTTTCACCTGCCGTCAGTTGGTACCCATGCCCTTTAACGGCTTACTGCGAGTTGAGCGGGGAACCGTCCGAACCATGACTTGGAGCGAACAGGGAACACCAATAACCCTCGGATATTGGGGAGTTGGAGACGTACTCGGTCACTCGTTGTCAGGCGTTCAACCTTATCAAATTGAGAGCAAAACTCATGTAGAAATTAGTTACATTCCTCAAAATTTGTGCTATCAATCCTTAGATGAAGTTTTCAGACATCTTCAGCAAACTCAAGAATTTTTCTGCATTGTTCGCAGCGAATGTCTGCGCGATCGACTGTTGCAACTATTAGCTTGGTTGGCAAAAAAATTTGGTCGGGAAGTAGCACAAGGAGTTTTGATCGATCTGAGATTGACTCACCAGGAGATTTCTGAGGCGATGGGAATTACGCGGATTACGGTGACGCGCCTGATGTGTCGGCTGGAGGAGGAGGGAATTATCGATCGCACTCGCCCTCAATACATTGTTTTAAATTCCCGTTTGTAACATGGGATTGATCTGGAAAAGGGATGACAGTGAAGTGTTTATGAGTCATCAGCTAGCTGAGCAATAATTCTAGGGCTTGCGCTTAAAGCACATCTAAATTATGATAATGATTATCATAGTTGATCCAGTGCGATACAGGTGATCGCACCTAAATTTTGGCTAGGAAGTGCTATCCACAAGAGCTTTGGGATGCTTAGCGGCGTTCCAAATTGACAGCAGGGCTTCTACAATTAATCAAGGAGGGACAATGACTAATCTCACTGTACAAACCCCAGATTTAGTTTCCGATTTTCCCAAAAGAGGAATGCCCGTAACCATAATTACCGGCTTTCTCGGCAGCGGAAAAACCACTTTACTCAATCAAATCCTCAAAAATCGCCAAGATTTAAAAGTAGCAGTTTTAGTTAACGAATTTGGCGATATTAACATCGATTCCCAGCTTTTAATTTCTACCGAAAATGACATGGTAGAGCTGAGCAACGGCTGTATTTGTTGTACCATCAATGAAGGCTTAGTTGATGCAGTATACCGAGTTTTAGAACGGGAAGACCGCATCGATTGCATGGTAATTGAAACCACCGGAGTTGCCGATCCACTGCCGATTATATTGACATTTCTCGGCACGGAATTGCGGGATTTAACCAGTCTAGATTCTGTACTCACTGTAGTCGATAGCGAAACATTCACCACCGACCATTTTGACAGCGAAGCAGCTTTAAAACAAGTAGCATTTGCAGATATCGTGCTGATGAACAAAACCGATTTAGCTCCTTCAGAAAAAGTAGAAGAATTAGAAGCTTACATTCGCACTGTGAAAGAAGGAGCGAGAATTTTACACTCTGAATATGGTGAAGTTCCTTTACCCTTAATTTTGGGTGTGGGTTTGACCCAAGCCGATCTTTTCGATAGTTTTGAAACTGAGGAAAAACACGAGCATCACGAACACGAAAATCATCACGAACATCACCATCACGAGCATCATCACGAACACGAGCATCATCATGAACATCACCATCACGGACATCACTCGACTCACTTAGATAATGACGGATTTGTTTCACTATCATTTCAGAGCGATCGACCTTTTGATCTCCACAAATTCCAAGAATTTCTCACCGAAGAAATGCCCTTAGATGTATTTCGGGCAAAAGGCATTCTCTGGTTTAAAGAAAGTCCGATGAGACACATTTTTCAACTTAGCGGCGCGCGCTATGAACTAAATGCTTACGAATGGTTGACTCCACCTAAGAATCAACTCGTAGTCATCGGTCGCAACTTAGATACCGCTCAAATTCGAGAACAACTTAACAGTTGTTTAGTTTAAGATTTCGTCAATCTCAGTATCACGTCCATAGCCAAGAGATTTTAGATTTAACTACGCCGTTAGTAGTTGCAGTTCTTGACAGCAAAAACCGTGTAACTACCAACGGTTAATTTCATATATTCATCTATAAAATCATTTAAAAAATCTAAATATTTTAATGTTTGATTTTTTAAATTTTGTTATAATCAAATGGCAAAAAAAAGTCCACAGCCACTGTTAAAGATTTTCACAAACTGCAAGCATGACTTTATCTACTCGCCCCGAACTGACTTCTCCAAATGGTGTAGTGTCATCAATTCCTACCCAATCTCAACCCCCTGTTTCAGATGAAGAAATGAGACAAGCAGTGCGTACATTGCTGCTAGGATTGGGAGAAGACCCAGACCGTGAAGGGTTACGAGATACACCGAAACGAGTTGTGAAAGCCTTGCAGTTCTTAACTGGAGGTTATCGTCAATCTCTCGACGAACTGCTCAACGGAGCAGTATTCACAGAAAATGCTAACGAAATGGTGTTAGTGCGGGACATTGATATTTTCAGTTCCTGCGAACATCACATCCTGCCAATTATTGGCAAAGCACACGTTGCGTACATCCCCAACGGGAAAGTAATTGGACTGTCAAAAGTTGCTCGAATTTGTGAAATGTACGGCCGCAGATTGCAAGTACAAGAACGCTTAACTGCACAAATTGCGGATGCACTTCAAGGATTGCTAAAACCTCAAGGTGTAGCAGTTGTAATCGAAGCAACTCATATGTGTATGGTAATGCGCGGTGTGCAAAAACCAGGTTCTTGGACTGCGACTTCAGCAATGCGTGGCGTGTTCGCTGAAGATTCCAGAACTCGTCAAGAATTTATGAGTTTAATCGCGCACAAATCAAGCTTTCACTAGAATCATCTGCGAATAAAATTCGCTGATATACAAACTTTCGTCCGCCCGCGCTGACAAAAGAAAAGAGAGTCAGAATTTGATTTCCATCCTGTTATCTCTCTTTTCTTTCCCTTTCCTCCCTCTGCGCCCTCTGCGCCATCTGCGGTAAAAAATCTTACTTGAGAAAATACAACTCCTGTAAACTGAATATGGATCAAAAATATTTATGGATTGAAGCTTTAAAATTTAACGATCGAGGTTTGATTCCGGCGATCGCCCAGGACGATCGAGATGGTACCATTTTAATGATGGCTTGGATGAACAAAGAGTCGATCGAGCAGACTCTAGCTACAGGAGAAGCACACTATTGGAGCAGATCGCGCTCTGAATTTTGGCACAAAGGCGCGACATCCGGGCACATCCAAAAAGTCAAACAAATATTTTACGATTGCGACGCCGATACTATTCTGCTGAAAATAGAACAGATTGGTGAAATAGCTTGTCACACAGGCGTGAGGAGTTGTTTTTTCAATTCCGTGGCGCTACCACTGGGTGCAATAATGTAATAATAATGATTATCATTATCGCACCCAGTTCCTATGTCATCTGTAAATAACGTCGAGTCCGCCGTTCCCACTCCAAGCGATCAAAATCCCTCCCTCACAACCATCCGTCCCCGCCGCCTCCGCCGTACACCAGCTTTGCGGCGGATGGTACGGGAAAATCACCTGACAGTTGACGACCTCATCTATCCGATGTTTGTGATGGAAGGGGAAGGGCAAAAAGTTGAGATTGCTTCTATGCCGGGTTGTTATCGCTATTCCTTGGATTTATTGCTAAAAGAAATAGCTGAATGTTGGAATTTGGGGATATGTGCGATCGCCCTTTTCCCAGTCATCTCAGACAGCAAAAAAGATGACACCGGAACCGAAAGCTACAACCCAGAAGGATTAGTCCAACAAACAGTCAAAGCCATCAAACAAAACATTCCCGAAATAGTAGTAATTACCGACGTAGCCCTCGACCCTTTCACATCACACGGACACGACGGTTTAGTTGACGAAACTGGTAAAATTCTCAACGATCCGACTGTTGAAGTTTTAGTAAAAATGGCAGTTTCTCAAGCCGCCGCCGGTGCGGATATGGTAGCACCTTCCGACATGATGGACGGCAGAATCGGCGCAATTCGCAAAGCCTTAGATGCCGCAGGATACATCGATACAGCAATCCTGGCTTATTCAGCAAAGTATGCCTCTGCTTATTATGGCCCGTTTCGAGATGCCCTCGATTCTGCCCCAAAATTTGGAGACAAAAAGACTTATCAAATGGATGCTGCTAATGCACGAGAAGCACTGAAAGAAGTTGCTTTGGATATAGCAGAAGGTGCAGATATTGTGATGGTAAAACCTGCTTTGGCTTATCTGGATATTATCTGCCAAGTGCGCGAAGCAACTAATTTGCCCGTAGCTGCTTATAATGTCAGCGGTGAATACGCGATGGTAAAAGCGGCGGCACAGTTAGGTTGGATTGATGAAAAGCGGATTATTTTGGAGACTTTGACGAGTATCAAACGAGCTGGTGCTGATTTGATTTTGACTTATTTTGCTAAGGAAGTTGCTTTAATGTTGAAATAAGGGAGTTTTTTTTACCGCAGATGCACGCAGATTAACGCAGATATTTTTCCTCGTCCCTAGGAAGAGCCTGGGGACCAGTTACACGGCAAAGAACTTTTTGCGGCGTTGCTGATTAACGGTATGAACCAAATTTTGTCGGAAGTTACAAAACTCACCATACTTGGCTGATGGCAATTCCGAACTATTCAATTCATCCCTGTATTAAGCAACGCCCTTTTTGCTATAGCCCGTCGGGTGATCAAACCCCCGCCTCACAGCTCGCATTCGTCTAAAGACGACTGAACAGCCAAATAAATCTCAACATTTACTCCTCTGACACCAGATATAATCCGTGATCAAAAAACATCGCCGCATAACCGCAGCGCGCAATTTAGGGATGGTTCACGCTGCGGTTATGCGGCAAATGCGATCGGCTTGACGCTGATGAGCCGCCCTGTCTGGCGTAAGTACCGAGCCTGGTCTATAACTCCCTCCAACGCTTGAAATCTCGTAGTTTGTGGGTGAACACTGCCCCTCATAGCGTATTGGTGCGATCGATCGACTTTACCTCATCCTACCGACTGGCGATCGGCAATAAACCTAGTTTCTTCTTAATCACCTGTTAAAAGAAGAAGATTTAACGATCGCAGCCTTCGATATTTCAAGGGTTTGAGGGTCTTCTGCACCACCTTGACAGGGCTGGCGCTTATAACATAGAGTAGAATTTTTGCCGCGCCGCATCCTAAGAGCGATCGAGTACGTCCTAGGCTTGACCTTGTAAATTTTTTGACTGTTGCTATAAGTTTGAGTTAAACGGATATTTTTATTTATGAAGTATAATCGATTTCAAGAATTAGATATGATGAGAGGCTTTGCTGCCTGCTGGGTAGTGGGGGTTCATTTTTGGTATTTCAATTTCTTGCCTCCTTTTTTTGGATACAACCACTTTTTCGAGTATGCAAAAGTAGTAGGTCCAGCCTCGACGATTGCTAAGTTTTTTCCCCTACCCTTTAATAGTGTAGGCAATATAGTTTTTGATTTAGTGAATATATTTTTCTTGCTTGGATATCAGGGAGTTCATATCTTTTTCATTCTCAGTGGTTTTGGACTGGCTTATTCAAGAATTTTAAAACCTGATGAAAGCTGGATTAATTTTATGAGGAAAAAATTTTTCCGGCTCTACCCTACCTACTGGATACTTTTAGCTGTATCTTTGATAATTCCTCGGTTAAGAGCGGATTTATTTTATGGCTATTTTGATTGGTGGTCATTTTGGAGAAGTTGGATAATTCTCGATAAAGCCATACCATTTTCTTGGTTTATGTTTCCCCTCATCCAATTTTATTTGTGTTTCTTTTTGATATTTAAATTTTTAGAAAAACTTTCTATTAAACAGTTTATTTTAACTTCTTTTTTCATTAAATTCACCTATACATTTTTAGTTTTACTGTTAGGATTTAACCTGTTTAAACCAATATTGGGCGACATGATTTATCCCGGCTATTTAGCAATTTCAAGGTTATTTGAGTTTTGTTTAGGAATGGAAATGGCGAAGATTTATGCAAGTAATCCTACTCTATTAATTAATTACCTAACTAAGCCCGTCACAATAGCCCTAGCAATAATTTTTGAAATATTGGGTATTATGGGTTCCTTCACATTCTCAAATGAAATAAAATTTTTAGGTGTGATTTTACCTTTTGGACTGTCTTTTTATGATGCTTTTATTGGATTTGGCATATTTGTAATTGTTTTTAATGTTTGTAGAAATTTAATAACATTGTCGGATTTAATAACGAAATTTTTAACAGGGATTTCTAATATGTCCTATGAACTATATTTAACGCAATTTATAGGGTTAATTGTTATACCGAAATATTTTACTGTGGTTGTTCGAGGTGAACCTTCACTTTTGAGTGCTACCCGTGCTATTTTACTTTATGTATTAATTATTGAAATTGGTATAGTTAATGCTTTTTTATTACAACAGCTAACAAACTCGATCGCCCGTCGAGTTAGATTAGCGATGGGTCTCTTTACATCGGGCAGAAAATAACCTAAATTAGTAGTTAATAATCAAGTGTTATCAAAAACTAGAATTCTGAATTTGTTCCTAGGCCTTTTAATTGCCCTCAGCCTAGAGTTGTTCATCGGAACGACAACTTTTGCTCAAAACATCGAAACAATTAAAATTTCCGGTACTGCTGCGGGTGTCAGCACTCGCTATATCGGTGCAGTCGAGGGCAATATCAATTTCGACATCAAAGATTTGCAAGATTTGGGAATTAATACCTACCGCATTTACGGCGGGATGTCGCGGTGGGAAGCCGAAGACGACGACGGTAAATACGGTTGGCCATCTATTGACGAAATTAAGACAAATCCCAATATAATTAATTGGGCGCACTGGGATCGGATTATGACTAATCCGCCCCAGGGTAGCGATTATTGGTGGTCGGGACAACCCGGTACGGTTTGGCAAGGCAATGCCAGGACTATTTTTAATACTCTTAAACAAGCAAATATTCGCCCGGTGGTGAGTATTCGGAATGTTGATAATAGCTGGAATCCGAGTTGGGCGCTGCAACTGAATCCGCCGCGCACAGGAGAAGATTGGAACGAGTGGTGGGAACACGTTTTTGCGACGGTTTATTGGCTGAATGTTCGCAATGATTACCGCGTTGATGATTGGGAAATTCACAACGAACCGGATAATCGCGATCAGGGTTGGGGCGGGACTAGGGCTGACTATTTTGAATTGGTTAAGGTGGCAAAAGATGCGATCGACTTTGTTTATAAAACTTATTTGCCCGATCGCACTTATCGCATCCACGGCCCAAAAACCGTAGGCGGCAGCAATTGGCCGGCTAGTGCTTTGCAGGAAATACCGAATTATTTCGATACAGTCAATGTCCACAACTACGATGCAGATATTTCTAACTACACCCGCAAAGTGCGCGGCTGGATGAACGGTACTGTCCGCGCTAACTCGCAGCTTTGGGTAGGAGAATGGGGAACTTACGAAATTAGCTACGGCGATTTATCTTTAGCTTTAAATTTGATTAAGAATTTGATTCGAGGTTCCCAACCGGGGGATAATTATATTGACGGCAGTCACATATTCTGTTTGTACGACTGGGGAAAGCTGGGACTGGCGGAAGGTTTGTTAGGGGACGGGGGAAAACGCCGCGCGGGCTACTATGCTTTGCGGATGGGAATTAGGGCTTTGCAGGGCGGGAAAGCTACCTTTTTTCCTATCACTAACAGTTCGGATTTAATGACAGTTGCAACTCTTGATGCTAGCAAGAATGTTTACTTGCTGGTTGTCAATGACCAAGCAACATCTTACACTGTTAATGCTGATATTTCGGAGCTGATAAAAACTGGTAATGGCACGGTGTGGGAGTTCAGTTATAAAACAATGGATGAGGTTGTGGGTAGCTTAAGGCTGAAGGGCGGTAATGCGAGTTTTGCACTGGCGGGGAACAGCGCTATTCTCATCAAGTTCGATCGCCAGAATTGAAGCTCAAATCCTCTTGGTCATAATTGCGATACGATAGAATTAGTTATGCTCAGAATTATTTATTTTCTGCCTGTTTGGCCCTGGAACCCTGGAACCCTTGAACCCTCGAACCCCTAATTGCACAGTTGCCATTCCTAAGTCGTCCTGTTGTGATTCCCCTCCTGTCGCTGGTAAATTGGTAGCGTGCAGGTATCTTGCCTCAAACAGAATGCGAGCGAGAGTTCCGTTGAGGGCGAGAAAGTAGGGTGCAGTCTAGACAATCGCAGAAATTCTTGCTCGTAAACCCGCAGCAGTTATGCTAAGCGAGGAATTGCCCGCCAGCCTTCATGTCCGCCCTCTGGCAGATAGCATTGGTTCTGAAAGTCAGAAGCCGTCAATTATCAGGATATGGCACGGAATTAATTTTAAATGCCAAGATGCTGGAAGTATGGGTGAGTCTAATCGTACAGAAACTTTGAGGGCGCTTGGAAATCTCGCGGGTAAAGCCTCTCAATCAACCTCCTGCTCGCGATCGGGTTTTTCCAACAAATATCACTTTTATGCCCCCTGATGTTTATTCCCTCCCTCAGTCAGGTCATCAACCGCAATCCCCTCACCGTCACCCCTGAGACGCCCGTAGAAAAGGCGATCGAGCTGATGAGTAGCACAGGAGCCAGTTACGTCCTCGTGGTAGAACCGCGCGGGAATTCTCAACTCGGAAATCCCACGAACGGGACTTCCCCACAATCGCGGGAACAGTCGGGTTTCTACGGTGTACCGCGTGCGCTACACGCAGGAGGCAACGGGCTGCCTCTCAACGGCTCAAAAGCTCTCTATCCGAGCAGCCAGACAGTGCTGGGGATTTTTACAGCGCGAGATATCGTACAGCTAAATTCGATCGGCGCTGCTTTGAGGGGATTTGCGATCGAGCAAATCATGATCAGAACCGTAACTGTAGCCCGAGAATCGGAAATTCCCGACTTTTTTGCCTTAGCAAATCTGCTGGAGAAAAATCAGATCAGCCATTTGCCCGTCGTCAGCGAGGCTGAAGAACTTGTCGGTTTAATTAGCTCTCAAAGCTTGGTGCAAATGTTGCAGGGAATTGGGGAATCGACACCAAAAGCAATTAGCAGCACTTCGCCACCTGCGGCTTTCGCGTTCCCTCCGCCGCTGCCAATTGTGCATCAGAAATTAGAGCTGCCCGCAAGTTTAATTAAACTTTATCAAATCCCTCAAATAGCAGCTTCAAGAATAATTCACGCTCCTTCTAATTCTTCGGTTCGCTATTTGGCGCAACTGATGTTTAGACACAATGTTAGTTATGTCTTAATCACTGAAACCCCCGATCAACACTCGACTGGTGCGGCTCACAATTCCAAATTTACAAATCCCAACATTCACAAACTGGTTGGGGTGGTAAGTTCGCGGGATATTGTGCAGTTACAAGCCCTGGGAAGAGACTCTAACAAAATTAAAGCGGGAGCAATTTGCAGCAGTTCGCCGCCGCTGGTGCGATCGCACTCTAGCCTCGAAGCAGCCGTCACGCTGCTGCAAAAACACTACTGCCAGTTGCCTTTATTAGTCATCAACGAAACCAATCACCCGATCGGGATTATCAATCCTAAAACTATCCTTTTACAAGCGCTGGATTCAAAATCTCTGCATTCTGGCTTAATTGCTGTGCAGCGCCAGCTAGAATCTAGCAACGCTCAATACAAAAAACTCTCAGCAGAAATACAGCGGACAGCAGCAAATAGCCACGAGATGGCTGAAATTTCTCACCACAGTTTCGTAGAGCGGTCAAATCTCCCCCCTGCAGTCAACAATCAGGGGATTTGGGACTGGAATCTCGAAACAGATGAGTTTTTTTATTCGGCGCGGTGGCAAGAAATGCTCGGCTACCAAGAAGGGGAAATCTCGAATCGCCGATCGGAATGGTGGAGTCGCATCCACCGAGATGATATTGACTCGGTAAAGGCAGCTTTAGAAGAACACTTCGCCCAAAAAACACCGGATTTTGCAGCAGAATATCGGATGTACTGTAAAGACGGCAGCACTGTCTGGGTGCTGAACCGGGGTCAAGTTTTACGCAGCGCTACCGGCAAACCGCTGCGGGTAGTAGGAACTCATACAGATATTACTCTAAACAAGGAGTTTGAAGTCAAAAACCGCGATCGCGATCGAGAAGAATTCCAACTATTTGACTCTTTGAAAGCAACAGTAATTTTCCACATAGATGCGGCGGGGGTTTGGAAATTCCTCAACCGCGCTTGGACGGAAATTACTAATTATGCGGTTTCCGAAAGTTTGCAAACTAATTTTTTAGAGTGGGTGCATCCAGATGAGCGGGACCAATGTGCAAATTTATTGGAGTCTTTGCTGTCCGGGAAGTCGGAATTTGAACGGCGAGAACTGCGATTTAAGTCCAAGTCGGTTTCGGGGAAAAACTCCTTGGGAATTCACAGTGATTCTGGCTTTGTTTCCGTGGAAATGTTTGCCCAAGTCCGGCGGAATTCCCAAGGCGAAATAGCGGGAATTTTCGGGACTTTGCACGATGTCTGCAACCGCCTCGAAGGAGTGGAGGAACTGCGGGAAAGCGAGCGGGCAATTCGATCGCTCTACGAGGTAATGGTGACCTCGGAAGGCTCTTTTGACGATCGAACGATCCGGTTGCTGGCAATGGGTTGCAGTCAGTTTGGGATGGATATCGGGCTGTTGGGCAGGGTTTTGGGCGATCGCTACGAAGTGATTGCGGCTTATGTACCGGAAGATTTTCCCTTTGGATTTGCTAAAGGAGACGGTTTTGCTTTGAGCAGAACCTTTGAGCGAGAGGTTTTGCGATCGAGCGAACCTATTTCTGTCGAATCAGCCGGCACTACTGAGTGGCGCAACCACCCCGCTTACAGCGTCCGCAAGTTGGAGGCTTTTGTGGGGACGAGGGTAATAGTGCAAGGGCGAATTTTTGGCACTTTGAGCTTTACTTCCCGCACCACTAAATCTCCTTTTAAACCGCTGAATTTTGAGATTTTAAAGTTGATGGGCAATTACATCGGCGCAGAAATTGCCCGCGAAGAGCGAGAGCGAACTTTGCAACGTCAGTACCAGCGCGTTTTACTACTCAAACAAATTACTCAAAAAGTGCGATCGACCTTAGACACTCAAGAAATTTTTCAAACTACCGCCACCCAAATCGGCCGCGTATTTGGTGTCAATCGCTGTACAATTCACACCTATCTTTCCGAACCTTATCCCCACCTTCCTTGCGTCGCGGAATACTTAGAACCCGGGCATGAATCGGCTTTAGATTTAGAACTTTCTGTCACTTATAACCCCTACACAGAAAAACTCCTCGCTGAAGATATAGCCTTGGCATCTCCCGATGTGTTTGCCGATCCTTTGCTCGAATCTTCGGGGCCGATGTGCCGCCGCATCGGATTAAAATCTATGTTGGCTGTTCGCACTTCCTATCAAGGAGAACCGAATGGAATTATTACTTTGCACCAGTGCGATGCAACTCGCCAGTGGAATCCCGACGAAATTGAACTATTAGAAGATGTTGCCGCTCAAGTTGGCATTACCTTAGCTCAAGCAGAACTTTTAGAAACCGAAGTTCAGCGACAGCGACAGTTAGCAGAGCAAAATGAAGCTTTGGATCAAGCGCGACAAGCGGCGGAAGTTGCTAATAGAGCTAAGAGCGAATTTTTAGCGACTATGAGTCACGAAATCCGCACTCCGATGAATGCGGTAATCGGGATGACTGGCTTGCTGCTGGATATGGAACTAACTCCTGAACAGCGGGATTTTGTGGAGACAATTCGTACCAGCGGCGATGCTTTGCTGACTATTATTAACGATATTCTCGACTTTTCCAAGATTGAATCTGGAAAATTGGATTTGGAACGCAGCCCCTTCGAGCTGCAAAACTGTATAGAAGAATCTCTAGAGTTACTGGCTCCGAGAGCATCAGAAAAAGGTTTAGAGCTGGCTTACTTTATTGATGATTCTGTTCCGAAAAATATTTTAGGAGATGTCACGAGACTGCGCCAAATTTTGGTAAATCTGCTGGGCAATGCAGTTAAGTTTACAGAATCTGGAGAAATTGTGGTGTGCTGTACGGCTAGGCAAATTGAACAGGTAGCTGCTAATAATTCACCAGATAAAATTAATATTTTAGCGCCACAACCGCTAGCAATTAACCAGAGAGAGTTGGCACGTAGCAGACAATACGAGATTCAATTTGCTGTCCAAGATACGGGAATTGGCATTCCGCCAGACCGGATGGATCGCCTGTTTAAAGCTTTTTCGCAGGTGGATGCTTCGACAACGCGACATTACGGCGGGACGGGTTTGGGACTTGCTATCAGCCAGCGTTTGAGCGATATGATGGGCGGTACAATGTGGGTTGTCAGCCAGGTTACTCCGGGAAGTTCTAAGTCTCAACCGGGAGTTTCTGCGATCGGACAAAGTATCGCTGGAAGGTCGCCTGCAGAATTTACTCCGCCGTTGATATCGGGTTCGGGTTCGATTTTTTATTTCACGGTGACTGCTGAAGCGAATGACATCCGGGCTGAAGAAAAAAGACCCGAATTTGCCGCTGGTAAGCGCTTGTTAATTGTTGAGCATCATGCCATTAATCGGCAAGTTTTGATCCGTCAGGCAGAGTCTTGGGGAATGATACCCGTGGCTGTAACTTCGGGTGCTGAGGCTTTGGAAATCATCAAAGGAAACTCGCCGCTCGATTTAGCTATTTTGGCGATGAATCTACCAGATATGGACGGTGTGGCTTTGGCTGTGGAGATTCGGAAATTTGAGCTAAGCAATTTGTCGGACGACGAGGGTCTAAATCCGAATGGCATCAAAGTTAAAAACCCTCGCAAAATAGCACTACCTTTGGTGCTGTTTACTTATTTAAGTAAGGCGGAAGTTTGGAAAAAACTTGAAACTACAGAGGTACATTTTTCTGCTTTTTTAACTAAGCCTTTAAAACAGTCCCAGTTTTATAATGTGTTGCTGCAAGTTTTTGGATATGTTACTGGCAGAAGTGGCAGGGGAGAACTTTCAAATGTGGTGACTTTGACTTCGGGATTGAAGTATTTTGAAAATTCTCAAGAACAGCACCGCGTGCAGCGGACGCCTGCTGTTTTGAGGCAGGTTGCGGCGAATTCTGCCGGACAGGATGGAACTAATTCTAGTCAGATTCGGATTTTGCTGGCTGAGGACAATGTGGTGAATCAAAAAGTCGCTACGCATTTACTCGACAGGATAGGATATCGGGCTGATATTGCGGCTAATGGGTTGGAGGTTTTGGAGGCCCTGAAGCGGCAATCTTACGATGTTGTGCTGATGGATGTGCAGATGCCGAATATGGATGGGTTGGAAGCGACGCGCCGCATTTGTCAGGAATGGCCTGCTAACAAGAAGCCCAGAATTATTGCGATGACTGCTAATGCGATGCAGGGCGATCGCGAAAAGTGCCTGGAAGCAGGTATGGACGATTATATTACTAAGCCGGTGCGCCGGGAAGAGTTGGCGATCGCCTTGAGCAAGTGCTCACCTCTGATTCGGGATGAATTGGATGCGGTAACAGAGGAAAAAAATCAAGATATTTCCGATCAAGTTGACAGTGATGCTGCGGGATCTTCGAGCGTTCAACCGGGAGCCGATTCGCCGATTGATTTTCATATTTTGCAAAATCTCCGCGAGCTAGACGATGATGAAGACCCCGATTTTTTGGGGGAGCTGATTAAGATATATTTGGTAGACGCACCGCAACATTTAGAAACTATTAAGGAGGCTATTTTTCTCGGCGATGCTGATAGTTTGAAGCTGGCTTCTCACACGCTGAAGTCGAGCAGCGCCAATTTAGGAGCCGTGTCTTTTTCTGCTGTTTGTAAGGAGTTGGAGTATATGGGTCGCCTGGCGGTTGAGTCTGGAGGGGAACAGGTTTTTGATGTGAGTACGGCGCGCGATCGTCTCTTGGAAGCTCAAGCGGAGTGGGAAAAGGTGCGGGCGGCTTTTGAGACGGAATTGGAAACGGGGAAGTTGCGATCGCAAATAGGGTAATTTCTAATTGGTAATTGGTAATTGCCAATGGAAATTGCCAATTGGGAATTGCCGTTAGCGATTACCGATTACCGATTACCATTGGAGTTTAGACTAAGCAGATCAAAAAGCGCGATCGCTGTGAGACTAGCGAACAGTTCTCAAAAACGGCAATGGTCGCTGGCGACAAGCTATCAGACTCAACCCGCTCGATAGATGCCAGCGACCGTTGACGTTCTCGGAGACTTGCAATTCGAGAAAAAAACTGTCTGCGATAGTTTCAACAGACAGCGTAAGGGTAGAAAATTGAGAATTCAGCAAAAAATCTCAAATCTACCTGCAATCTCTGTTTGAACAATTATACGAATTTCGTCAACTTGCTTATCAATGCCTCGGCAACGCCTGCATATGCCACATTTGAGCTGGTAGATGCAGTGATGACGACCCGCCATGTCTCATGTTTAGGAGATTTTGCCCTCAGTCCTTTGTTTCGACGTGAGTGGTCGAGCGTCTACGAGGCCCTGCAAGATTGTAGACCAGACCCAGCAAGATTGATGCAACTATCGCTCTTTCATCACTCTGGATAAAATAAAAGGTTCTTCCTTACTTGGTATGCCAAACTAACAATTAAAATACCAAGTAAGCAAACATCTATTGGGTGCATCTCACTTTGGCAAATACATCAAATTGAAAGTTGACCGTTGAGATAGGCACAGCGAAGAGCAAGGATAGA
>NZ_JAUBRC010000020.1:0-39560 GCF_036701635.1 Microcoleus sp. N9_B4
TGCTTGACTAATGATTGAAAGGCTTTGACAACTGCGGCGTAAGGGATATTTCGTTGAAATTGGTCGAATTTTCCGGCAATAAAATAACCTCTGGCTTTAGTAATTGGTTTATAAACTTCTTGTACTAAGGCGGATTTTCCAATGCCTGAGTAACCGGATACTAGCATCATTTCGGTGCTGCCCCTGCTGACTCGCTCAAAGGCTGCTAATAAGGTTTCCACTTCTGTTTCTCTGCCGTAGAGTTTTTCGGGGATGAGGAAATGGTCTGTAATATCCTGCGTTCCCAATGCAAACGTCTCAATGTTACCCGTGTTTTGTAATTGAGCCAGACAAATTTCTAAATCGTGTTTCAGTCCTAATGCACTCTGATAGCGATTTTCCGCATTCTTTGCCATCAGTTTACTAACAATTTGGGATAAAATTAGGGGGACTTCGGGATTGATTTGATGTACGGGAATCGGCTGTTTGGCGAGATGACAATGCACTAACTCCATTGGGTCGTCTGACTCGAAGGGTAACTGTGTTGTCAACAATTCATAGAAGGTCACACCCAGGGAATAAAAGTCACTCCGATAGTCAATGCCTCGATTCATTCTTCCTGTCTTTTCTGGGGAGAGATAAGCTAAGGTTCCTTCGAGGGTGTTGGGATTCTGGATTTCTTGGGTTTCTCTCGGCAGCAGGGAAGAAATACTGAAGTCAATGAGTTTAATTTGTTTGCTATGTGGGTTAATCAGAATATTGGCGGGTTTGATATCTTTATGAATAACTCGGTTTTGGTAGAGAGAGTGGAGAATATTTGCTAGTTCCCTGGCTAGGTTGAGAAAGTTTTCTAAAGATAAAGATGTATCGGGTTGGTTTTTATCAGTTGCGGCCGGGAGATAAGTAGACAGGGAAACTCCTCCAAAGTCTTCCATTATCAAAGCATAGGCGTTTTTGTAAGGTGCTAAATCGAGGGGTTCAACCACTCCAGGCAGACGTAGATTTTTGGCGATGGTATATTGGTTGCGGAATTGCAGCAGTTCGCTGAAGCTGGGGTATTCGTTTCGCAGCAGTTTGATGACGACTGGAGTGCGATCGCTCTCCCGAACACCGCGATAGACTAAAGTGCGAGATCCTGCATAGAGTTGTTCTGTTATGCGATACCCTGGCAGGTCAGTAATTGTCTCCATTTTCCAGTTCTCAATAAATTGGGGGTTACTATATCTCTAGTTTACTCAGCCAACTTGCAAAATTCTCAATAACCTCTAATGTTCCTGCAATTGTCAGTCCGCGTTCTGTACGAACGATCGCAGATCGTTCGATACTGAAGCCATATTATTAATTGTTTTACGGCTTGAGATTACCAACTGATAATAAGCGGCAATCCCGGTCGAAAATCTACCTGTTGTCCCTGCACTTCTCCATCAAAACCCAGCTCCACAAAATACTCGGTTCCTATCCGTAAGTTTAGCTGATTTGTCTCAAGCACTGCTTGAAGTTCAGGTGACGGATTATTGGCAGCAGGACTGACTAATTCTACGCGAGTAATTTCGCGTAAACCAACACCATGATCCAAAGGCTGTGACTTATCAGTAGAGTATTGATCTGGACGTTTACCAAAGGAAATTTGGAAAAGCATGGGCTCAGTCAAAACATCACTATTTGTTCCTACCGCGATACTCATCGTTTCAGATAAATAAGGTGGACGATAGGCCCAACTAGAAAATGCAACTGTGTCCTCAGAACCTTTGGCTGGACGCAAACAGATGCCAAATGGACACGCACCATTATTCCGATTTGTCGATCGCTCCCAAAGACGAGTCAAATGAATTCGCTCAGACTTCGCCTCTTCTGGATCGTGAATCCATAACAATTCCAACATTGCGTTATGGAAAAAGAAACAGCGATTGGCTGTACCTTGTCCGTGATGAATGCGAGATGCACCCTCAACTAATCCGAAGGATGATAAACGATTAGCTTCCGAAGCACCAATATCAGTAAGGATAAAAAGATGGTCGAATTCAAATGTCATAGCATTGTTCATAGAATTGCTCGATCGCTCAAGTAATTTTAATCCCCTGTGATTGCTTTTTTTCCGATCGCCACGCTGATGCTGCACAGCGTACTGTACCAAAGTCCCAAACCTCTACTCAGTAAATCTTTCCCAATCTAAAATCTAAAATCTAAAATCTAAAATCTAAAATCTAAAATCGCGCAATCGATAGTCCCAAACCTCTACTCAGTAAATCTTTCCCAATCTAAAATCTAAAATCTAAAATCGCGCAATCGATCGCCCCAACCTTCAAGTTACAACCAGATTGAGGAACCATCAGCCCGCATCCAGCAGTCTCAACATCCAGTTAGCGACAATTCTGCTAAAGTCAGGTCATCATCCCGTGCATCTTGTAGAGACGCGATTCGCAGCCTCTGGCCCGAAAGCAGTAAAATCCCATCAGCTTGTCACCTGCAACCCGATCGGCAGTAAGTTAAAAATTAAGGTAGTTTGAAAATAATCGCCCAAAGTTGAAAGAAGCCTGGACATCTGACCTAAACTCTCTAACTTAGACCCTCTAGCTGCGCTGCCATCCATATTTAAAAGATGCCATGTCAACCTTAGTCATCGTCGAATCTCCGACCAAAGCCCGCACCATCCGCAACTTCCTGCCCTCCACCTACCGTGTAGAGGCATCGATGGGCCATGTCCGCGACCTACCATCCTCCGCCGAAGAAAAACGGCTGTAAGGGGCAGCGAATTCGTAAAAATTCTTTACCAAACACCGATTGTAGCGGATTACAGCTTTGCCAGCTTAGTTGGGCGGGTGTTTGTTGCTGTTGAGCAGGCGGGGAGTCGGCGGCAAAAGCGATCGCACTGCGGAAAAATCGCCATTGGGGCCGATCGGGCAAATTTTTTTCGCTTCACCCCTTGACACCGAGGCAACGTGAGGCGTTTAGGATTGATTCATTCGCGATCGACTCTCAACAGAAAAAAGTTAACTGTCTTTACCGCGGTGCGATCGCCCTTTGATTCTCCCAATCTGCTCGGTTGAGGCGGTAAACAAAGCAGTCATCGCCGCCAAACCGTCGGGGTTCCACAAATTGGAAACCAAAACGTTGGTAGAAACGGTGGGCGCGGGTATTGTTCGCAAGCGGATCGATGAGTACAGCCGTCACAGCAGAGTCGGCGAAACATCGAGCAAGTGCAAGCTGCATCATTTGTGTGCCGTAGCCTTTGCTCAATTCTTTCTCCTCCCCGATCCAGATGTCAATGGCGCGGAGATTCGCAGCAACATCATCACCCCAGTAGTGACTCTCCTCAAGTGCTGGATCGATAATCTGGATAAATCCGATCGGGCGATTGTCGATTTCAGCAATCAATTGCTCCCTCCAGTCGGGAGTGCGATCGAGTTCTATCTCCCAACCCCAATCATCGTTAGTTTTTGCGTCAATTATGTGAGGTTGCTCGTCCCAGTGTCGCAATAAATTTAAATCTGCGGGGGTAGCGGGGCGTAAATTTATCATGGCTTGTTTGCATCTAAAACTTGTTGCAGCTTTGCTGTCGCGCACCAACGATCGCCTCTTTGGCAGATATCTGCAGTTTTGCGAAAGAGGCGATCGCTAAATCACGGAAACCACTGGATAATTATAACTCTCTTTCACCACTAAACCGTCCTTCCAATAGCCGATCGAGAGCTGGTTGCTCTTCGTGTCAATCATTTGATTGTCTATTTTAATCGTGAAATCATTATACCAGTTTGCGATTACTACAAAATCGTAATCTTTTTCGGCTGCCACAGCAATGTCTTGACTAATTAATTTTGATTCTCTAAATTCCACCAACATCTCATTAAAAAAATATTCTCTACCTTGACGGCACGCTTCTTTACCCTCGGTAACAGTTCCGTCACCTTCAATCATCACAATATCTTCGGAGTAATATTTATCTAAAACTGCGGATGTTTGAAAACGAGCGACCAAGTTATTGATATCTGCTAGCTTGAGCTGTAGTTCTTCTAATGTCATAAAAAATTACTTCACGCGAGCGACAAATAGGGAGCATCTGAGTTGGGATTTCACGATCGTTAAGAGTCGGAGAGTTCGTTAGAGATGACTGCTGGCACTCAATCGCTTTCCTCGGAATGAAATTATCTGCGTTGAATCTGTGTGTATCTGCCTCACATCTGCGGTTGAATTATCAATCGAAAATTTACGCAAATTTGTAAGGCGTTCCCAAAATCCTCTCAAAAATTAGTCCCACAATATCTGATGTTAGCTGGCGATCGCCAATCGGTCAAATAGTCGATCGCGCTTCTAGTCTTTTTGCAGGGAAACCATCAAATCTATCCCAATCTAAAATCTAAAACTTAAAATCTAAAATTGAGGAACCATCCGCCCGCATCCAACAGTCTCAGCATCCAGTTACCTACAATTCTGCTACAGTCAGTCATGACATCCCCGTGCATCTTCCAGAGACAAGGGTTTCCAGCCTCTGCGCCGACAGCAGTAAAATCCCATCAGCTTGTCACCTGCAACCCGATCGGCAGTAACTTAAAAATTAAGGTAGTTTGAAAATAACCCCCTAAAGTACCCATAAGCCTTGACATCCGACCTACACTCTGTAAATTAGACACTCTAACTGCGCCGCCATCCATATATAAAAAGATGCCATGTCAACTTTAGTCATCGTCGAATCTCCTACCAAAGCCCGTACCATTCGCAACTTCCTGCCCTCTACGTACCGGGTAGAGGCATCTATGGGCCATGTCCGCGACCTACCATCCTCCGCCGAAGAAATACCAGAAGCCGTTAAAGGAGAAAAATGGGCGCAACTCGGCGTAAACGTGGAGGCAGACTTTGAACCCCTCTACGTCATCCCGAAAGATAAAAAGAAAATTGTTAAAGAACTCAAAGACGCCCTCAAAGACGCCACAGAACTGATACTAGCCACGGACGAAGACCGGGAAGGGGAAAGCATTTCCTGGCATTTGCTGCAAATCCTCAAACCCAAAGTGCCCATCAAGCGGATGGTGTTTCACGAAATCACCCGCGAAGCAATCCGCGATGCTTTGACTCACTGTCGCGATATCGACAATCGAGTTGTACAAGCCCAAGAAACTCGCCGAATTCTCGACAGACTCGTCGGTTACACTCTCTCTCCGCTACTGTGGAAAAAAATCGCTTGGGGTTTGTCCGCCGGTAGAGTGCAGTCAGTCGCTGTACGCCTGTTGGTGCGCCGGGAACGGGAACGCCGCGCTTTCCGCCAAGGTAGTTACTGGGATTTAAAAGCCCTTTTGACCCCCCCTACTCCCCCCCTTGGTAAGGGGGGGCAGGGGGGTGCCTTTGACGCCAAACTCGTGACAGTCGGCAATGTGAAAGTTGCAAACGGCAGCGATTTTGATGAAAATACCGGGCAAATTATCGCAGGCCGCCGCGTACTTTTGCTGAACGAAGAACAGGCGCGGGCTTTACTCTCACGGATTCAAAACAAACCTTGGACTGTCGGGAATATTGAAGAACGGCCTGTCACCCGCAAACCTTCGCCGCCGTTTACGACCTCGACTTTGCAGCAGGAAGCTAACCGCAAACTGAGGCTGGGTGCGCGGGAAACCATGCGAATTGCCCAAAGTCTCTACGAACGCGGTTTTATCACCTATATGCGGACGGATTCGGTACATTTGTCCGAACAGGCGATCGCAGCGGCGCGCAGTTGCGTGCAAGAACTTTACGGCAGCGAATACCTCAGCCCCCAACCGCGCAAATATACGACTAAAAGCAAAGGCGCGCAGGAAGCCCACGAAGCTATCCGTCCCGCCGGCAGCACTTTTCGGACTCCGCAGCAAACTGGATTGGATGGGATTGATTTCCGCCTCTATGATTTGATTTGGAAGCGGACTGTCGCTTCTCAAATGGCCGATTCCCGCCAAACTCACGTCACTGTATTAACTCAGGTAGAAGATGCCGGTTTCCGTTCCAGCGGCAAACGCATTGATTTTCCCGGCTTTTTGCGGGCATACGTGGAAGGTTCCGACGATCCGAATGCGGCGCTGGAAGACCAAGAGGTGATTTTGCCGGCGCTGAAGGTGGGGGATAAACCTAATTGTAAGGATTTAGAGGCAGTTGGCCACGAAACTCAACCTCCTGCCCGCTACACGGAAGCTTCTCTGGTGAAAATGTTGGAAAGCGAAGGTGTGGGCCGTCCGAGTACCTATGCGAGTATTATCGGTACAATTGTCGATCGGGGATATGCCAAATTAATAGCTAACGCCCTAATTCCGACATTCACCGCTTTCGCCGTCACGACTTTATTGGAAACACATTTTCCCGATTTAGTAGACACGGGTTTTACTTCCCGAATGGAACAAACCCTCGATGAAATTGCTACCGGCGAGGCGAAATGGTTGCCGTATTTGCAAAAGTTTTATACAGGGGAAACCGGACTCGCAACCCAAGTTAAAGAACAGGAAAGTCAGATTGATGCGAAAGTTGCCCGAACTGTGGTATTGGAGAATATTTCAGCTAAAGTCTGCATCGGCAAATTCGGCGCATACCTGGAATCTGAAAGCGAAGAAGGCCTGGTAAAAGCATCGATTCCCCAAGATTTGACGCCGGCAGATTTAGACCCGGAACAAGTGGAGTTTCTGTTAAAGCAAAAAACGGAAGGGCCGGAAAAATTGGGTCTTCACCCGGAAACTGGGGAACCGATTTATGTGCTGATTGGCAGTTATGGGCCATACGTTCAGTTAGGGGAAGTTTCGGAAACGAATAAGAAACCGAAGCGGGCTTCTTTACCGAAGGGGACGGATAAGGATAGCGTGACGCTGGATATGGCGGTGAGTTTGTTGACTTTACCTCGGTTGTTGGGATCTCACCCGGAGACGGGGGCGAAGGTGCAAGCTAATTTGGGGATGTACGGGCCTTATGTGGTGCATGACCAGGGTAAGGTGGGGAAAGATTATCGATCGATCAAACCGCCGGATGATGTTTTGACGATCGAGCTCGATCGGGCATTAGAGTTATTATCGCAGCCGAAAGCCGCCCGCGGTCGCAGCAAATCAGCCACACCTTTGAAGGAATTGGGCGCGCATCCAGAGTCGGGAGAATTGATCAATGTTTACGACGGCCGCTACGGCCCCTACGTGAAACACGGCGATATCAATGCTTCTTTGTCCAAGGATGAATCTGTAGAGAATTTCACCTTACAAAAAGCACTGGATTTGTTAGCAGCGAAGGAAGCAGCGGGCGGCGGAAAATCTAGCAGCAAGTCGAAGAAGTCAACTAAGACTGCGGCGGCGAAGTCGGAGACTGCAACTGAGAAGACTGCGGCGAAGAAAACTACTGCTAAAAAGACGACAACTGCGACGAAGAAAACCACTGCTAAAAAGACGGCGACTGCGACAACAGCCAAGAAAACAACTAAGTCAAGTTAGCAGGATTTACGCACTGTACGGTCAGAAACCGGGTTTTTTGCAATAATTTGTTTGAGCAGACAGATTCGGTAAAAAACCCGGTTTCTTCGATCGCGCCGTGCGTAAGTAGGTCGGCTCTTTCTAAAGTAATCCTTTCGTTCTCATGATATAATCAAGACTATCCATGTAGTAATTGGAGTAATTGAATCACCATGATAGCTGAACTTATGGTACAACCTTCCTACTGGATCGATCGTGAGATTTCGATTCAGAAAGTCAGAAATCTTTACTTATTCAAATTTACGGAAAACCTACAAGCCCGATTAGAAGAACTAGCCGACAGAAAAAAGGCTAATCTTTTAACTTCAGAAGAGGTTGTAGAATTAGCAAGCTTACTAGAACTAGATCGGATTTTTACCTTAATTAACGCTAAAGTTATAGCAGCCTCATGTCCGTAAACCGCGCTACTAGAAATTTAGTAAGAAGTAGAGCTAATTTTCTTTGTGAATATTGCCATTCAGCGGAAGAAAGTAGCTCTACTCTATTTACAATAGATCATATTTTACCTCGATCGATTGGTGGTAGCGATGAGCTTGAAAACTTAGCTTTAGCTTGTCATCGCTGTAATAATAATCGCTATAATTTTGTCACTGGTACTGACCCAGAAACAGAACAAGAAGTAACTTTGTTTAACCCCCGCCAACAGCAATGGTCTGAGCATTTTAACTGGTCTGCGGATGGTTTAGAAATAATGGGTATTACTCCAACAGGTAGGGGAACCTGCGATCGATTAGACCTTAACGATCAATATCATAATGAAGGAGCGATTATTAGAGCTCGTCGTTTATGGATTAGGGCAGGGTGGCATCCTCCCTCTGGCGATCCTCGCCAAAATTCATAATAATGTAGTATTATAATATAGTCAGTTCAAATTATTACTGAATTTCCCTCCTCATGAATGCCCCAGCCACTACCCTTCAAGCTGCATTACAAAGTCTTCCTCAAGGCGCTTCAGAAGCTATTGTCAGTGCTCATTTTTCACCTCAGTTTATGCAAGCATTGGGATTTGAATCTGATGAGGTTGTTCCCGAATATGATACTAATGGTGGTGGAATAGTTGATAAAGCAGCTAGAAAAACTATTGAAAATGATATATTTTTACACACAAAATCTAATCCCTATCTCCTTTTAGAGCTAAAAGGAAAAGACATCAATCTTACGGAAGGTACACCCGGGTACTTAAAAACAGTTAATCAACTTAAGCGACAGTTACTTGGTTCTAATTGCAAGTCAGCCGAATGGGGAATTATTACCAACTCATCCCATGTCCAACTGTTTAGAAAGCATGGTAAAGTAATCTTTCCCGCTACTCAATGCTTGGCTCTGGAATTGAATAACGTCGATCGAGTTGTTGCGGATATAAGAAAGAAGATTCAAGCACCAAGTAGAGCCTTGACAGTAACAATCTATAATAACAAAGGGGGTGTGGGAAAAACAACTACAACAGTTAACCTGGCAGGTATTTTGACTTTTTTAGGCAAAAAAGTTTTGGTAATAGATTTTGATTTTAATCAACAAGATTTAACAAGTGCTTTAGGTATTCCAGTCAGTAATGGGGTTCTTAAAGCAGCTCTTACAGACAAGAACGCAGGTCTAAAATCAGCCGTGAATCCATATAATTTCTCTACTAAAAAAATACAACTCAGTTTTGATATTATTCCTGCTGACAATGACCTGGGTAACGAGTCTGACGATAAACTTCGCAGCTTCATGCAAATGCGTGTACTGTACAAGAAGCTCGAATTTGCAAGGCAGGACTATGATTATATTTTGATAGATTCATCCCCGAATTGGCGTTTCATTAGTCAACTTGCGGTATATGCGGCTGATGTTATCCTCATTCCTACAAAACACAACAACCTCTTTTCTCTAGAGAATGCGGCAACCGCTATTAAGAAATTCATCCCTGAAATACAAGCCGATAAAGGTGAGGGAAATCCCATTGCCTTACCAATCTTTTTTAATGGAGAAAAAATTACCCAGCCACAACTAGAAGTTGCTCAACAAGAAATTAACAATATTCTGAAAAATGCTAAAAAAGACAAATTTGATCTACTGCCCTACTTCTATCCTAAGTACACCAGTGCGAAAAAAGACTTACATATTCATCAAGTACCAAGTTACGCTAACATAGCTAATGCTGCGTTCTCACGCATTCCTGCTGTTTATCGAGATCGTTCGGCCCATGAATACTACAAAAATTTAGCGAAGGAATACTTTTTACAATGAAAATTTCTAACATTATTGGCAGTTTGATGCATCTATACCTAGATGAAATCGAGCCAGGAGAGGGTACTGATGCTCCTGAGTTTTTGATCAAAGCTACTGCAAATATCCTTAAACAAAAGGGGGGACGAAACTGGCTCCCAGTTATCGTAAAAGAAACTGGTGAAGACAAGTATCAAGTTATTAGTAATTCCTTTGTTTATGCTGTAGCAGAGGAAGCTGGGCTAGAAAGAGTCTGGTGCATTATTGCTGATGATAGTGATGATACTACTACACTCACTAAAATCCTTGCAGGTGAGGACAAGCCTAAAATAAATCTTTCCACAGCATCCAGAGATGAAATTATGGCAGCATTGCAATATTTGATTGAACAACCGAACAGCGAGCTAAAATCCGTTAAACTTGCTGTAGCAACAAATCGAATTGATGAGGCTCCTCGTCTGTATTGGAAAAATTTTGAGCCAATCACAAGCTTGAAATGCGGTATTACCAAAGGCAAAAAACTTGACGCAATTAAGAGTGTATTTTATCTGACTCCCCAATCAATGCCAGATACGATAAACGACGTGACTATTCTCAGAACAATGACTACTGTTGAATTAAAAGCAATAGCCAAGAAAAGAGGAATTGCTGGCATAACTAAGATGAAGAAAGATGCTCTGATTGAGGCGCTAAGCTAATGGGCTCTGTTATGAAATGCTTGATTCTGTTGGCGGATGCCATCCAGCACTAACCCACTGACGCCTGACAGTAACAGCAATATTATTGTTTAGTTGTAGTGCTGTGACTGTTGCGCGGCCGCAATCTGTAAGTCCAATAATTTCTGTAGCGTCTTCACTCCAAGCAAAATTTTGTGACCATTGTTGAGTGCGCGGATTAAACAACTTAACGTGCTTTTGCGTGACCCGATCGAAGGCGTCAGTTTGGGTTCCTTTGTAATTATTGCACAGAGTACAAGCCAGCCAGAGATTTTCTTCCTCGTCACTACCGCCAATCGCTTTACGAATAATATGGTCAATTTCCAGTATTCCCAAAATATACTTTTCTAAACTGCGACAATAACCGCAGCGGTTTTGAGCTTGTGCGCGAACTCTGAATCGCACTTGTTCGGAAATTGCCATTTTGCTTATCCTTTTAATGGTTCCAGCAAGCCGCGCCGCACAGCTTCATTTAAGGCTTGAGCTTGTCGCAATAGTCGAGTTTCATATATGTGGATTAATGCCTGCAATTCAGCCAGTTCTACAGATGCGATCGTACCGGATTGTTGGCGGTCTAGCAATTCACTCAATCGTTGTTCTTGGAGTGGTTGCAGCCGGAGTTGAGTCTGAGTGATTACTTCTGAATCAGACAGTGCTGATACTGGTTTAGCGGTTGGTAAGAGAAAATTTTCCAGAGTTTCTACTAGAATCTCACTCACGGTGCGGTGGCGTTGCAGCGCTAGCAATTCTGCTTGGTGATAGACTTCATCTGGCAAATTTAGGGTGATTTGGGCGGTCATAGGTGCAAAGCTATGAAACTAATATTTATATTATGCCAGATTTTACTTTTAGTATGAGACATCTGCCCAAAAGAAATGAAGAAGGAGCTCGCTTGCTAAAAAGACGGCGACTGCGACAAAGTAGAAAACCAAGTGAAATTAGTTTAGTTTTCACTCATCCAGAAACCCGGTTTATTAAAAAAAACGAGTTTCTTTATTTATAAAATACTAGACAAGCTGGCAAAAATAGGTTTGTACTTCCGTCCTTAAAATTCTCTTCTCTTCCTTTGTGTCATAAACGTCTGCGCGGTTCCATCGCCCCTATTTTTTTTTCAGACATATCAACTAAAACTCTTGTCAAGCCTAGCTTTTGGGCTTGCTTGTCACCTGTCGGCCAAATCATCCTATTTACTTATTGACAATTGGTCCTCTCTGTTAAATTGTCAGGGAACGAACATATAAGGTTAAAAATTGTATCATAAGCAACAGAAAGTACCCAATCTTTTATGTAGCGCTCTACAATGGACAAAAGAAACAAGATTAAGAGGCGCGATCGCTATGGGTATCAATGAAAACCTAGACTGGGAAGAAGCATTTGAGTACCGAGCGGGCTTAACAGTGGAGTTGAAGTCCCAGCCAGGTGTTTTCGATACGATCGCTTACTATGAAGTGATGATGGTACCCCCCATCTGGTTAGAAAATGACCCGCGTCCCCGCTATTCTCACGAACTGCGAGTCGTTTCCCACCAGCCAACTGTGTCCAATATTTGCCGGATTTCAGAGTGCCCTGTTTTAGTCGCTTCCTAAGTTTTTTCAGCGGGAAATATCGGCGATGGCCTCTAGCCAGCAATCAAACCGATGCAGTGATTTTCGGATTGAGATTGCTTGAGTTTACTTTGTGGCGATCGCTTAAGATATAGATGGCGACCCAGAACGATAGACGCGAATCAATTGACCTGTTAATGTTGCAAGTGAGGAAATAGCTTCATTAATGTTAGTCGCCATTCTTGCTAAGTCATCATCTGCCTTACAGACAATAATACCAGCATGGTCAGGCTGTGAGCTGTGCAGTCTAATAAAATGACGGCGATTGAGAGTTAAAACAGCTCGATTTTCATCGACTGCAAAAGCTAACACTTCTTCGTCAGGGATTTTTTGGTTATCTTTTCCGGCTTCTTGCACTGTCAGAATATTGTGCCCCATCTGGCGCAGCAATTCTACAACCTCTCTGGGAAATTGTTCGTCACCATAAAGACGCGCCATCATTTCAATCCTCGTCATTTTCGCGGATAGCTATTTCAATTTCATCGGGAAAAGCTGCCGCATAAGTCCAGGCATTTGCTAAATCAGTAGCGGTTAGTGTGGGATAGTTATCTAAGAGTCGAGATTCGTTCATACCCAAGCGACGAAAACTTTCCAGTAGCCAAACAGGAATGCGAGTGTTTCTGATACAAGCATCACCGCCGCAGACACCGGGAGTTTTGCTAATTCCTTGCCAGGTGTTGGCTAAGTTTTGGGTTAATAATTGGATGATTTGAGCTTTCTCGGTTGGCGTTAAAGCCAGAAGTTGCGCTTCTAATTCTTTGATAGTCATAGAAATTTTGGTACTTATGAAATATAGCGGTTCTCAAGCGTGGTGAGGTATGCGGGTTCCTTCCATGCCCATGCCCTATCCCCTCTTTGCACCTCATGTTAATGAGAAAGGCTATATGTATGTATTTGCTATTATAGTGCGATCGCCTGGAGTCGAAACTCGTTCATACCCAAACGACGAAAACTTTCCAGTACCCAAACAAGAATGAGAGTATTTCTCATACAAGCATCACCGCCACAGACACCGGGAGTTTGGCTAATTCATTGCCAGGTGTTAGCTATATTTTGGGTTAATAATTAGATATAGCAATCCTAAATCATTTGTGTAATCCTTGTAGGGGCAAACCCCCCGTGGTTGCCCCCATGAAACCGGGGTAGGCACTCTTAGCACTACCCCTACATCTTTTTACGACTCCTGCAAGGATTGCTATTATACGCACGCAGTTCCTTTCTCTCTGCTGACTTCCTCTGCGCCCTCTGCGCCTCTGCGGTTCATTTAAAAAAAGCCCGTTCACAATTTCAATAGCATTGCTATATCTTTTTAACTTCTTGATAAATCTCTAAATTATAAAAATTGCTCACCCTTTTACCCTGAGCTTAAACGAACACAAAAAACTTTAAGATAAAAAAAGTCCTACCATTTTAGATTTTAAATTTTAGATTGGGAATGACTGAGGACATAAAACTTTGGATTTTGCCTACAGTTGCATTTTTTTTGAATAACTGGTATTAGCCATCAGCAGGCACAAACTAAAATCAACTTCAGGTATAAATCATAATGACTTCTACCTTGAGAAGCATATTTTTCGGGACTTGCACAACATCTCCCACCACCGGCAGCACATACGCATCAGGTGCACAGTGCACACTCTACGAAAAATCTTGTGTAAATCCTATTTTATATTGCTGAATTCCTTGATCCCTAAAAATTTACCCCTTTATTCCCTCCAAATTGTGCGATGTTTAGCCATAAATTAACATTGATTTAAACTTTGATGGAGACATAAACGAGCTAGAATTCAATAGTTGGTGTGGAAGACATGGAGTTTAAATACAAAATGTCACAGATAACAAATTAATATCGATCGCACTTTACAAAACAATCCAAACTCAGGAGTCAATCGCTGATGATGCTAGGAACAACCGAGATCCCGCAATTAAAGCCGCTTTCCGACTCAGAACTACACAAAATGAACGCCTACTGGCGGGCGGCAAACTACCTATCCGTCGGACAAATCTATCTCCTCGACAACCCCCTACTCAAAGAACCCCTCAAAATCGAACACGTCAAACCGAGACTCCTCGGACATTGGGGCACTACTCCAGGTTTAAACTTCATCTACGTTCACCTCAACCGCCTGATCAAAGCCCAAGACCTCAACACCATCTACATCGCAGGCCCAGGACACGGCGGGCCGGGCTTGGTCGCCAACACCTATCTTGAAGGCACTTACAGCGAATATTACTCGAACATTTCCGAAGATGAAGAGGGTATCAAACGGCTATTCAAACAGTTCTCCTTTCCCGGCGGTATCCCCAGCCACGTCGCCCCGGAAACCCCCGGTTCGATTCACGAAGGCGGCGAACTCGGCTACGCCCTCGTCCACGCTTACGGGGCTGCCTTCGACAATCCCGATTTGATTGTGGCGGCCGTTGTTGGTGACGGGGAAGCCGAAAGCGGCCCCTTGGCTGCTAGCTGGCACTCTAACAAGTTTCTCAACCCGGTTCGCGACGGGGCCGTGTTGCCGATTTTGCACTTGAACGGCTACAAAATTGCCAATCCAACGCTGTTGGCCCGCATTCCGCAGGAGGAATTGGAAAGTTTGATGGTCGGTTATGGCTACAAACCTTATTGGGTGGAAGGTTCAGACCCGGAAACCATGCACCAGTTGATGGCTGCAACTCTCGATACCGCGATCGGCGAAATTAAGGCGATTCAGGAAAAAGCCCGGACGGAGGGCTATTCCGGCCGTCCCCAGTGGCCGATGATTGTGATGAAAACTCCCAAAGGCTGGACGGGGCCGAAGGAAGTAGACGGTAAGAAAACTGAGGATTATTGGCGATCGCACCAAGTCCCACTTTCGGAAATGGCTTCTAAGCCGGGACACGTCCAACTCCTCGAAGATTGGATGAAAAGCTATAAGCCGGAAGAACTCTTCGACGAAAAGGGCAAGTTAATTCCCGAATTAGCAGAACTCGCACCCAAAGGATCTCGACGCATGGGGGCAAATCCCCACGCTAACGGCGGCCTGCTGCTGCGAGACTTGAAAATGCCCAAATTTGAAGACTACGCCGTTGACGTGCAAAAACCGGGCACTGTAATGGCAGAAGCAACCAGGGTGACTGGCCGCTTCCTGCGAGACGTGATGAAACTCAATCAAGAAAACGCCAATTTCCGCATTGTCGGGCCCGACGAGACGGCCTCAAACCGTCTCGATCCGGTGTTTGAAGTGACGAACCGGGTGTGGACGGGGGAAATTTTGCCCGAAGACGATCACATCTCCCCCGACGGCCGGGTGATGGAAGTCCTCAGCGAACATCTATGTCAGGGATGGCTGGAAGGCTATTTGCTGACGGGACGCCACGGCTTTTTCTCTTGTTACGAGGCGTTTATTCACATCATCGATTCGATGTTCAACCAACACGCCAAGTGGTTGAAAACTACTCGTCACATTCCTTGGCGCAGACCGATCGCATCTCTCAACTACCTGCTAACTTCTCACGTTTGGCGACAAGACCACAACGGTTTTTCTCACCAAGATCCGGGTTTTATCGACCACGTAATTAACAAGAAAGCTGAGGTTGTGCGGATTTATTTGCCGCCAGATGCGAATACTTTGCTGTCAGTAACGGATCACTGTCTCCGCAGTCGCCACTATGTCAACGTGATTATTGCAGGGAAGCAGCCGGCATTGCAGTATTTGGATATGGATTCTGCGATTAAACACTGTACCGCCGGCATCGGCATTTGGGAGTGGGCCAGCAATGATAAAGGTGGCGAACCAGATGTGGTGATGGCTTGCGCGGGTGATGTTCCGACGCTGGAAACTTTGGCTGCGGTTGACATTCTCCGCCGAGATTATCCCGATTTAAAAGTGCGGGTGGTGAATGTGGTGGATTTGATGACGCTGCAACCTGCTAGCGAACATCCCCACGGTTTGTCTGACAAGGATTTTGATACTTTGTTCACGAAAGATAAGCCGGTGATTTTTGCTTTTCACGGCTATCCTTGGCTGATTCACCGCTTGACTTATCGCCGGACAAATCACCCGAATATTCACGTTCGGGGTTACAAGGAAGAGGGCACGACTACGACGCCGTTTGATATGGTGGTGATTAATGACCTCGATCGATTCCATTTAGTTCGAGATGTACTCGATCGCGTTCCCAAACTGAGTTCAGTCGCAGCTTACGGCAAACAAGCTATCCGTGACAAGCTGATCGAACACAGGCAGTATATCAACGAACACGGCGATGATATGCCGGAAATCCGCGACTGGCAGTGGCCGCACGCGGGCGCGGTTGCGTCGGAAGCGCCGAAGGAAACGAAAGATCCGACAACGACAGGAGATCAAGCCGTGCGATCGGGTGCACCTGGGTAGGTGCGATCGCTTCTCGACCTCTGCGTGAATCGGCGTTAATCTATTGTCATCTGCGGTTAACAAATTCTCTTTTTTTAACCGCAGATACAGGCAGATTAACACAGATTAACGCAGATGATTTAGATTAATTCAACAGGATCGGTAATGCTGAAAGAAATAGAAATCCAAAATTTTAGGTGTTTTGAGCAAATCAAAATTTCGGGGTTTGAAAGAGTCAATTTAATCGGCGGTAAAAATAATGCCGGCAAAACAGTCTTGCTAGAAGCACTTTTTCTCAATGTTGTTCCTGACGCTGGCAGTCTAGCAATGCTAAGAGAACTTAGAAGAGAGCCATCAAAAGCCATAGAAGCCATGCCAGATAGAATCTGGGATAACTTATTTTATGGGCTTAAAAAAGAGAGAACCATATTAATTATTGGGACAGATGACAATAATAATACCGATAGATTAGGAATTACACTAGATAGCAATTCATTGAAACATATTATACTTCTTGAATTTATCAGAAACGAAGATTTATCTACTGCGTTTTCCACAGAAGTTTCTGCCAAGCGTTTAACGACTTATGAGCTTTTTCCTAATAATAATGAAGTGCCAATTATTCCCTGTTTTAACAAAACTTCTGGCAATGAGCTCACACAAGCATACGATAACGCGCGTTTGGATGACAAAGATAGCGAAGTTTTGAAAGCTTTTCAAGTTTTAGACTCTTCTATAGAATCAGTAGAGAGTTTTTCGATTGGAGAACCCACGCTCTACTTGAGAAGAAAAGGCGAAAAGCGTTTGCCTTTATCATTGTTTGGAGATGCCATTAACAGAGTTGGAGAAATAATCCTTAAACTGGTCAACAATAAGTATAAAATATTGCTAATCGATGAGATAGAAAATGGCATTCACCATACAAAGCAGGAGGAGTTTTGGAGAATTTTATTTCGGTTGGCGGTGGAACTGGATACCCAGATTTTTGCTACAACTCACAGTTTAGAGATGCTGCAAGCATTTGCTGATGTTGGTTTAGAACAAAATCAGGAATGTAGCAGCGCATATTTTGAACTAGCCAAGAAACCGAAAACAGATCAAATAATCGGCATACGGCGGGATTTAGAAACCTTGAATTACGCACTAGAACATCAAAAAGGAGTGAGAGGTGAGTAATCTCGTAATAGTAGAAAGTAAAAATGATGCGATTTTTATGAAAGCAATGGTTGAATTTCTCAACTGCAACATCAAGATAGAACAACCTATTTATATAGAGGAGTATAAAGCTTTGTCAGGCTTGGATGAAAAAAAATTAACTAATGCTTTAAAAGCTTTAAAAGCCGACCTTCAAAAAACAGATATAGAAAAGATTGGAATTATTATTGATATTGATAACTATTCAGATCGAGAACGGCTGGAATTTGTAGATAGATGTATAAAACAGGTGTTTGAAGCTGAAAGCTTGTCAAGCACTAAACAATTTATCGATATTTGTACAGATCATGGAACAAATGCAAAATTGGCTTGTTACTTTACAAATGTTGGAGGTAAAGGCGAACTGGAAACGCTTTTAAAGACAATAAAGGCTAGAGAATCTCCTCATGCTGATTGTTTAGATAGCTGGAGAAGTTGCATAAAAGAAAAGGAGGGAAAGGAAATTAAGCAGAAAGATTTTGATAAATTTTGGATTAACAACTATATTAGGTATGATACTTGCTCAAAGCAGGATCAGAAACAAGCTGGCAGAAAATGCAGTATGTCTGAGTTTGAGTATGTTATGGAACACAAAAAAGATATTTGGAATTGGGCTCATCCTGCACTCGATGATTTGAAGGAGTTTTTTACACTCTTTTGCTAACATAGTAAAATTCACACACAATTAACTAACTCATGAGCTTAAAAATCTACTTTGTACGACACGGTGAAACGACTTACAGCCAAACAGGTGGCTTCTGCGGCGCTATCGATCCAGAATTAACAGCAGAAGGTGTTAAAATGGCAGAACAGTTTGCCGCCACTTACGCAAAATTGCCTTGGAATGCTATTTATGTCAGTCCCATGAAACGCACAATTGCTACTGCAAAACCTTTGTGCGATGCTGTGGGAATTGAAATGCAGCTTCGCGACGGACTGAGGGAAATTAAGTACGGTGAGTGGGAAGGCAAAACAGTAGAAGAGGTCAAAGAAGAATACGAAGAAGATTATATTAATTGGCTGACTGAACCTGCTTGGAATGCACCAAACGGCGGCGAAACTTCGGTGCAAATTGCCAGTAGAGCTTCCTTAGTTATTGCAGAAATTGAGGAAAAATATAAGAATGGAAATGTGTTGGTTGTCTCCCACAAAGCAACTATTAGAATTATTCTGTGCAGTCTGTTGGGGATTGATTTGGGACGTTATCGCGATCGCATTGCCGCTTTAGCAGCTTCTGTCAGTATTGTCAAGTTTGACGTGCGCGGCCCGTTGCTGGAGGTTTTGGGCGATCGATCGTACATGGATGAAACTCTCCAGAATTTACCCGGTACTTGAAATTGCGGGTAGGGTGCGCGCACTGCCTACCCGGAGCGTCTGAAACTAAATCGCGCCTATGTAAGACAATCCTAAAATAGTACCTGCTCCCAAAATATGACCAAAGGCAGTAGTGCCCAAAACTGCACCCAAACTCAAACCGCCGAACATACTTGATGAGGGCATTGCTGGGCCTGTGGTAGGATTCTGGATGGTTGATTTGCCGATCGCAATAGCTAAAATATTGCAAAGAATCATAATCAAACCGATCGTGGGGCTCCACTCTACGGTTCTGGGGGCAACGGCAAGTAAAATTGGTGTAAACATCGATCGGCTCCTTAAACTTTAGTAAATGAAAATCTGCATAGAAGATATATCAAAAAAATGCAACTGTTAGCTACACATTGCATTAACAGTTAATTTTTCGACATTTTTCTTAATAAATTTCCCAGGATCTCAAGATTTCTTAGTCTGTGCAGGCGGACGAAAGTTTGACAAGACGCGATTGCAATCGCCTAGCGATCGAAAGCACGAATCAACAGGACATAATCAAGCATGAAAATACTGGTGTTAAATGCGGGTTCTAGCAGTCAAAAGAGCTGTCTTTACGAGTTAAACGATGCCCTGCCCGATCGACCTTTGCAACCCCTCTGGGAGGCTCAAATTGATTGGACTCACCAGCAGGGTATAGCAGAGTTGAAAGTCAAAACAGCAAAAGGCGATCGGCTTGAAGAGGAATTTGCATCCGAGTCTCGCGAAGATGCTATTTCTCGAATGCTGGAGACTCTTTGGAGGGGAAAAACTCAAACCATTAATGATTTAAAGGAGATTGATATTGTCGGCCACCGCGTCGTACACGGCGGACAAGATTATCAGCAAAGTACGTTAATTTCGCCGGATGTTAAACAGGCGATCGCCCGTTTATCTGTTTTCGCCCCCGTTCACAATCCCGTTAACCTCGAAGGTATCGAAGCGATTGAAAAAATCCTCGGAAATGTGCCGCAAGTAGCAGTATTTGATACCGCTTTTCACGCACAATTGCCGCCCGCAGCCTTTGTTTATCCCGGCCCCTATGAATGGCTGGAAAATGGGATTCGACGCTACGGTTTTCACGGGATTAGCCATCAATATTGCGCGCGTCGGGCCGCCGACATTCTGGGTCAAGATTTGGCAGATTTGCGGTTGATTAGCTGTCATTTGGGCAACGGATGTTCTCTGGCGGCCATTCGCGAGGGCGTGAGTGTTGACACGACGATGGGATTTACGCCTCTGGAAGGTTTGATGATGGGAAGTCGATCGGGTTCGATCGATCCAGGCATTCTCATTCATCTGTTAAAACAATCCGATTTTACTGCTGAGAAACTTGATGGTATTCTCAATCGAAATTCAGGTTTAAAAGGGATTTCAGGCGTGTCTAGCGATCTGCGGCAGATTGGAGATGCGATCGCCCAAGGTAATCAGAGAGCTCAACTTGCTTTGGATATTTATATCCACCGTTTGCGTGCCGGAATTGGTGCCATGCTGGCGACTTTGGGAGGGTTAGATGCCTTAATTTTTACGGCGGGAGTTGGGGAAAATTCCGCTGTTGTGCGGGCTGCCACCTGCGAAGCTTTTGGATTTATCGGGTTAAAATTGGATGGGGATAAAAATCAACAGTCAGCGATCGATCAAGATATTGCGGCAGTGGATTCAGCCGTGAGAATTTTGGTAATTCACACACAGGAGGATTGGGAAATTGCGCGAGAATGCTGGAAACTTTATCACTAAATTATTGTATGAATTCCTGCAACCGCGATGCCCACTCAGCTTCGCAGAATCGTCAACAATCACGAACGGCGCCACCGGAATTGATCTAATTCATCTGCGTTCATCTATGTTTATCTGCCCTCATCTGCGGTAAAAAAAAGAGAATGTATTAACCGCAGATGACAATGAATGGACGCTGATTTACGCAGATAAAGAGAGGTCGAGACGTTTATTCTTCCATTTTCCCTGAAACATCATTACTCTTTCAGCAATGCTGTGGGTTGATGGTAGCGCCGATTACAAAACTTGCTTGGGGGCGATCGGAATTTCAATAATAAACTCGCTCCCCTCTCCAGGTGCAGAAACGCAAGTCAATTTTCCGCCATGAGAACTGACAACAATCGAGTGAGAAATAGACAATCCCAAACCAGTTCCCGAACCCACTGGCTTAGTTGTAAAAAATGGATCGAATATCTTGTGCAGCACCTCAGTGCTCATCCCCGGCCCGCTGTCGGCAATTCTAATTATGGCAGAATTCCTGTCTGTCACCTCTGTAGAAATTGTAATCGTAGGCTGTTGATGAGAGTTTTCCGGGCAATCTCTTGCGACGAGGAGAGCATCGATCGCATTTGTCAAAATATTCATAAATACCTGATTCAACTGAGACGCATAACAAGTAATTAGGGGTAGCGTGCTGTAATTTTTAATCACCTCAATTCCCAAACGCCCGCCCTCTTTTCTCAGGCGCGGTTGCAGCAACATCACCGTACTGTCGATGCCTTGATGGATATCTACCGACTTCATTTGCGCTTCGTCGAGGCGCGAAAAATTCCGCAAGCTTAGCACAATATCCCGGATTCTTTCCGCACCTACTTTCATGGAATCCAGCAGCTTTTGCAAATCCTCGCTCAAGAATTCTAGCTCAATTGTTTCTATTTCTTCTAGAATTTCATCAGCAGGTTCTGGATAGTGCTGCTGGTAAAGCTCAATCAATTTTAGCAAGTCTTTAACGTATTCGCTAGCCGGATTGAGATTGCCGTAGATGAAACTTACAGGATTATTAATTTCGTGAGCTACACCAGCGACCATTTGCCCTAAACTAGACATCTTTTCCGTTTGGATTAATTGAGCTTGAGTTAGTTTAAGTTCGCGCAAAGTTTGTTCTAAACGCTCGTTCTTTTCATTTAACTCCTGCGTCCGCTCTTGTACTTTCTGTTCCACCGAATTGTAAAGTAGAGCATTTTCCAAAGAAATAGCAACTTGGGAAGAAAGCAACCTTAAAACTTCCAATCTGTGGGGAGTAAATGCTCCGACAGTCAAATTGTTTTCTAAATAAAGAATGCCGATCAGTTTGCCTTGGTTGATGATTGGAGTACACAAAATAGATTGCAGTTGGTGTTTAGCGATGTAAGGATCGGCTGTGAATAGTCCCTCAGCCGCCGCATTGCTCAACACCAAATCCGAGCGAGTTCTTTCCACATAATTAATCACCGTCACAGGTAAATCATGATAGTCTCCAACAGGCGTAAATTGCAGCACAGCTACATCTTCAGCAAATACTGACGCTTTAGCTGAAATCAACAGTTGACCATCTCTGACTAAAATCAGAAAACCTAATTGAGCCCCCGCATTTTCTAAGGAGATTCTCATCAAAGAAGCCAGCAACTTATCGAGGACAATTTCGCTAGAAATCGCCAGAGATGCTTTCATTACCGTTGCCAAATCCAGCACTCTAGCATCGCTGCCAGTAGAAGTATGAATAGTTGTGGTAGTTTGACTGTTGTTAAAACTGCCGTTGATTGGCGTCATTTCCCGCAACTGCGGATACTTCTGTTCTAAATCTTCTACTTTGCGAACTGCACCCCAGCGCAAGTAGCACGAGTGAGCTTCGCGCAAGTGGATTTTGGCATATTGATACTTGCCTTTACTCAACCAAAACTTAGCTGCTAGTTCATTAGCTAGCGCTTCATTTTGGACAAACTCATTGTCTTGGGCTAAATTTATAGAGAAATCGTACAGTTCTACAGCTTCTGAATCTTTCTTGGAAATTCGGGCTATTTCTGCTTGTACTAAAAGGTACTTGTGCAGAAAATTTTCTGCACAGTTGTCTGCCCAAATTTTCATCTGTTTTTGGTTTTCCTCTAACTTTTCCAAGAATTCCTTTTGCTTGTCTTCTGAAACATTTGGGAAAACTGCGGCTAAAGTTAGAGAAAAGAAAAAATTCCATTCAGTAGCGGGTATCGCTCCGGTAATAAAAGATAGCTGTTTTTCTACTTCAAAAGCTAGTTGTAGCGCTTCGTTGAAGTTGCCGTACCAGTACATTACCTGGCATTTGCGAATCTGATAAAGGCAGAGCGAGTACAAATTTTGATGAGCTTGACAGTTGTGTACGTATTCAGCTTCGCTGATATCTTCGCTTTCAAATACAAACTTTTCAGGAGTTAGTTTGCTCAAGTTACGCAGGATTAACTCTACCCCTAATAATATATCGGTTACGAGTTGATTTTTGGTTTTTTGGCTGAACTGCAAATACCTGCTCGTGTCGGCCAGAATTTGCGAGATTTCTTTACCTTGAAAAAATGAGTTAGCTATGCGGTTGGACAGGATATAACCCGCATACTCTAAATCTCCTGATTCTAAAGCTGCTTGATATCCTTCATTGCTGATTGCGTGGGAATCTTTGATGTGATTGAACCAGTAATAAAAAATACTGACCAGGGATGAACAAGCTCTGCACTTCAAGCCGATATTGCCCGATTTTTCGCTGAGATTCAGCGATAGCAAGCCGAATTGATAAGCAGCTTTGTAATCTCCCGAAACTGCGTTTAAGAACATACCGTAGCCAGCATAGCAAAGAGAGGCTTCGGGTACTAAACCGTATTGTAGAGAAAGATTGACTCCTTTTAAAACGCTGACTTTCCACAAGTCGGGATTTTTGAGGTACGCCGATGTCAGCAAGTTGGTAATTAGTTTGACTGCAACTTTTTTGTCGGGTACAGTCATTTCGGGGGCGTCAATTAGGGAAGCTATTTCTCTACCTGCTAAAATATTTGTGGCTGCTGCAAATTCTTCGGATATGACTTTTTGTAGCCCGTCTAGCGGCAAGTCAATGCCTAGCAAGTCCAAAGCTTTAATTCCGGCTTTAACGGCTTCTTCGTACTTCGCCCGCAGGGTATACTGCACGATCAGCAGGTTGTAAATTTCTACCTTTTCTAAGGCCGATCGCGCTTTTTGCAGAGTTATATTAATAAATTCTTCAGAATTCTCGAAATAACCGTTTAAATACTCAACATTTGCCCGCTCCATGTGCAAGGCAAACGCTAAATCGTAGTGGGCATCCCAAATATCGGCGTTCAAACCGTCCATACCTGCGGTCAAATACTGCAAGGCAGCAACATAAGCAGTGGCATCTTTGGCTCTGCGGGCCGCGTCTAAATTCAGCGTTGCCAGCTCAATTAATTCTCGATCGTCTCTAATTAGCGATCGAGCTACATTCAAGTGATCGACTAATTCAAAGATTCTGTCAGCGCGATATTCAGCCGGAGTGTTTTCTAGGATTTGCCTGCCTATTTTCAGGTGAACTGCCTTTTTTTGCGAGTCGTCGATCAGAGCGTAAGCTGCTTGCTGTACCCGATCGTGCAAAAATTTATAATTCAGAATTAATAGCGGAAACAGCACGTAATCTAATGACTTGCTTTCCAATTCCGAAGTTGGCAGAATCAGTCCCGACTTAATCGCCGGCAACAGGTGGGAAAAAGTTTCCGAGGCTTCTTTTTCATGAATTAAAGAAAGAGTATTTAAGTCAAATTCGTTGCCCAAACAAGCCACTAAACGCAAAACTTGCTGCGTTGAACTTGGCAGTTTTCTCAATTTTTGTACCATCAAATCTACTACATTGTCAGTGATAGCGCACTGCTCAATTTGAGTCATATCCCAATGCCAGCCGCCCTTGCTCCCCGACTGTGGCGGGTGAAAAACTAGCAGGTTTTCCTGATACAATGTTTGTAGGAATTGATTGACAAAAAAAGGATTGCCGTCGGTTTTGCTAATTACCAATTCAGCTAAAGGTTTAACAGATTCTCGATCGCTGTGCAAAGTCTCCGCAATCAAATGAGTTATATTTTCCACCCCCAGCGGCGACAAAGCAATCTGATTAATGATAGCTTCCTGATTTCGCAGCGTCTCCACAGTCATCATTAAAGGATGAGTAGGACTAACTTCATTATCCCGATAAGCACCAATTAAAAACAGATATTGCGTAGCTTCATCTGTCATCATCAATTCGATCAATTTGAGAGTAGCAGAATCAGCCCACTGCAAATCGTCGAGAAAAATGACCAGCGGATGTTCTGGCTGGCAAAATACGCGAATGAAATTTTGAAATACTAAATTAAAGCGGTTCAGAGATTCCGTCGGCCCCAATTCAGCTACAGGAGACTGAGCTCCGACAATTAGTTCAACTTCGGGGATGACATCAATAATAATTTGCCCGTTTTGACCGAAGGAAGTGCGGAGTTTTTCGCGCCAAACTGCTAATTGAGCCTCGCTTTCAGTTAACAGTTGCCGCACCAATTCCGAAAAAGCGCTGACAACGGCAGAGTAAGGAATAGTCCGCTTGTACTGGTCAAACTTTCCCCAAATAAAATATCCACGTCTGCGGGTAATCGGTTTGTCTAAAATCTTCACCATTGCAGATTTGCCAATGCCGGAATAACCTGCAATCAGCATCATCTCGCTGCGGGATTTATGCTGTCCTCTCGCCAGGACTGACAAGGGAATTTCTTTTTTCGATTTGATCTCTTTTTTGATGACAGAAATTTGAGAATCGTCGGTGCGGTAGCCTCGATTATTTGTTGCTGCTACCCGTTCAAATGCCGCTAAAAGAGTTTCAACTTCTCGCTGTCTGCCGTAAAGTTTTTGAGGTATTTGAAATTTGTCGGAAATATCTTGGCTGCCGAGAGGAAACTCAGAAACAACCCCAGATGTTTGCCACTGAAACAGGCAGGATTCCAAATCTGCTTTTAGTCCCCAAGCACTTTGATAGCGCTCCTCAGCGGTTTTTGCTAACAATTTCATCACAATATCTGAAACAGCTTGAGGAATTTCTGGGGCCATTTCAGCGAGAGGTACTGGCTGTTTGGCGATGTGACAGTGAACTAACTCCATCGGATCTGTAGTGGGAAAAGGGAGTTGTCCTGCCAGGATTTCATAGAAGGTCACGCCGAGGGAATAAAAGTCGGTGCGGTAATCGATTACCCGGTTCGTTCTGCCGGTTTGTTCGGGCGACATATAGGCTAAAGTGCCTTCTAAAAAATTAGGATTTTTATTCGGAACGTGTTCTAGGTTTGATGCAGTTGAGATGCTGAAATCTATGAGTTTAACTTGTCCGGTAGCTGGATTAAAAACTATATTAGAGGGATTTATATCTTTATGAATTACATTTTTCCCGTGGATTTCTCCCAAAGTTTCAGCAACTTTGATGGCCGTAGTCAGAAATCCTAAAATGGTAAATTTTTGGGAACCCATAAATATTTTTAAAGATTCCCCGCCAAAATCTTCTAAGATCATTGCCAGACTATTTCTAACCTGTTGCAACTTATACACTTTCACAACTCCGTCCAACAGGCTTAAGTTGGCAGTGATCTGATATTCGCGCTTGTATCTATTCAGTTCTTCAGGAGTCGGATAGTCTTCTTTGATAAGTTTGATAATAACAGGTTGGTTGTTCTGCTCGTTGTGACCGCGGTAAACCAGGGAAGTGCTGCTTTCATAAATGAGAGCGAGAACTGCAACGCCGGGAATTGCCATCATAGTTGGGTTCTCTCAAATTAGGTGTGCTTTGTCAATGTTACAGGACTGACGCGCGGCGGGCTAGAAACCGGGTTTCTTCGTTGCTAGTCGTTGACAAACCCAAGATTTTTTCGTGTAAATCGGGTTTCTTTTCGTAAATCCTATGTTATTCTTCATTATCGCTCAAGAGCTATCTTTTGGGATGTGTGGGAAGACACGCCTTGACAGCAAAGAACTGCTGAGGTGACAAAAGCGCCCTCGGGGTTTCGTCACCTCAGCAGTTACGTAAAGAAAAGCACAAATACAGGATTTGTGCAAGGATTTACTGTGAGACTCGATCGCACGCCTGAGAAAAAAAACAATCTCAGCTTTTAGGAGATTGCTTGAATGAAGGCCTCACACCTCAATCAAATCGCCCAAAGGTGCAACTCCTAACTACACGCTAGTCATCAACGCGCCGGCTCGAATAATAACCTTTAATCTCGGAGTTAAAAAATTTGCCTGTAGAATCAGCATCTTGTAGAGATTCCCACATTTGGGGTTCCACATCGCTGTATTGATAGACTGACCCGCTGCTAAATTCTATTTGCAAAACTTGCTCCTCTTCATCGTATCCGATGGATCTAGCCATTTCGGAATCTACCGACATCATCGCAATTGGTTCTCGGCTTGAAGCAATTTCTTGTGATTCTATACCAGCACTGAGTTCGGTTGAATCTGTATTCGCGATGAAATCAACCATTTGCAGCCCTTGCATTGCAGCTTCGGGAGCGACAATTTCGATAAACTCGACTTCTTCCCCCCGATCGATTAACAGTCCTAGCTTGCCGTTAGAGTGACCAACTGCTAAGACGTTGTTCAGGTCTATTTTGGATAGTTTCATGGGATTTATCAAGGATTGATTTTACGTCAATATCTCCCCCGCTTTGCAAGTTTTGATGCCGGGAAAATAGTGGATTAATTAATAGTTTATTTTAAATTGACTAAAAAGTCAATATATACCTTTGGAAAAATTCTGGCAGCAATCTAGGTGTAAGTTGCGCCAGGGGTATCCTACGTTGATAAAATTTGCCGATTTATTAACGAAACTTGACAATAAATTAAGAATTATTGCCACAAAACCAAGGTAAAGTTGTTTGAATTGCTAGTCAAATGCCAAGCAGGCAAAGCGTTTGAGCATTTCTCAAATCTGTAAATCCTCAGAAAGTTACTATTTCTCAAGGATTCATCCGGTGAGAAAATCAGAAACAACCTTAAAATTTAGCAGTAATCGCCCGATCGGCAATTCTCAACCAGCACCAGGAAAAAAACCTATGAAATTGGCTTATTGGATGTACGCAGGCCCAGCCCACATCGGCACTTTGCGCGTCGCCACTTCCTTCAAAAACGTCCATGCGATCATGCACGCACCGATTGGAGACGACTATTTCAACGTCATGCGTTCCATGCTGGAGAGGGAACGGGACTTCACCCCGGTGACTACCAGCGTCGTTGACAGACACGTACTGGCGCGGGGTTCGCAGGAACGGGTGGTGGACAACATCACCCGCAAAGACAGAGAAGAACACCCAGATTTAATCGTGCTCACCCCGACTTGCACCTCCAGCATTCTGCAAGAAGACTTGGAAAACTTCGTGGAACGAGCTCAATTGGATGCCAAAGGCGATGTATTGCTGGCGGATGTTAACCATTATCGGGTAAACGAACTGCAAGCTGCCGATCGCACTTTGGATCAAATCGTCCAATTTTACATTAACAAAGCCCGCAAAAAAGGCGATTTAGTAGAAGCCAAAAGCGAAAAACCATCTGTCAACATTATCGGTATGTCTACGCTGGGTTTCCACAACCAGCACGACTGCACCGAACTAAAGCGTTTGATGGCAGATTTGGGAATAGAAGTCAACGAAGTTATTCCCGAAGGTGCTTCGGTTCACAACTTAAAAAGACTGCCGCGCGCTTGGTTTAACTTGGTTCCTTATCGGGAATTGGGGATGATGGCCGGGGAGTATTTGCAAAAAGAATTCGGCACGCCGATGGTGGATATTACGCCGATGGGTGTGGTAGAAACTGCGCGCTGTATTCGCAAGATTCAGCAAGTTTTGAACGCTCAAGGTGCGGATGTTGATTATGAAGATTTCATCGACCAACAAACGCGGTTTGTGTCGCAGGCTGCTTGGTTTTCGCGATCGATCGACTGCCAAAACTTAACTGGCAAAAAAGCGGTCGTATTTGGCGATAATACCCACGCAGCGGCGATGACGAAGATTTTGGCTCGCGAGATGGGAATTCACGTTGTGTGGGCAGGAACCTACTGCAAACACGATGCTGACTGGTTCCGGGAACAAGTTAGCGAGTATTGCGATGAAGTAATTGTTACCGACGATCACGGGGCGATCGGAGATGCGATCGCCAAAGCGGAACCTTCGGCGATTTTCGGTACACAAATGGAACGCCACGTTGGTAAACGGTTGGATATTCCCTGCGGCGTAATTGCTGCACCGATTCACGTCCAAAATTTCCCGATCGGCTACAAGCCATTTCTGGGTTATGAAGGCACGAATCAGTGCGTAGATTTGGTCTACAATTCCTTCACTTTGGGAATGGAAGACCACTTGCTGGAAATCTTCGGCGGCCACGATACCAAGGAAGTGATTACCAAGGGTATTTCGGCTGATTCTGATATGGGTTGGACGAAGGATGGACAGGCTGAGTTGAATAAAATCCCTGGTTTTGTGCGGGGTAAGGTGAAGCGGAATACTGAGAAGTTTGCGCGCGATCGGGGGATTGATAAGATTACCGTTGAGGTGCTGTACGCAGCGAAGGAATCTGTCGGCGCGTAGTTTATTGGTAGGGTGGGCATTTGCCCACCTTACTTAGTAAAATAGAAATGCACTGTCACTTTTCAAACATAGAAAAGTTCTTTATGGCTAATTCTGTTGCTTTCCAGACCGCGATCGAATATGTAGAATCTCTGGCAATTGAAGAACAAGATTTGTTAATTGAATTAATTCAGAAACGGCGAATTGAAAATCGGCGAGTCGAAATTGCTAGCAATGCAAGAGAGGTGTTGAGTGCTTTAAAAGCCGGCACAGCCAAGCGAGGCCACCTTGCACAGTTAAAAGCTGATTTACTGGATGAAGAATGAAAACTCTAGTTTGGAACAACAGTTTTAAACGGGCTTTTAAACGAGTTATCAAGAGAAATTCGCAATTAGGTGAGAAAATATTTTCGGTTTTGGAGTTGTTAGTAAACGATCCATTTTCTCCGTCATTGAAGGCACATAAACTGCGCGGGCAATTAGAAGGGCTTTGGGCTTGTTGGGTTGAGTCCGATTGCCGAATTATCTATACTTTTGAGCAAGATAATGAAACGCAAGAGGAATTGATCGTCTTGATTGATATTGGGACGCATGATGAAGTATATTAAGTGATGATCGCCCTTTTCCAACAAGCGTGCGTGAAGCGAAGCGAAGCTATCCCGTTCCCCGCAGGGGTTCCCGAAGGGTAGGGAATCGCCCTCACTCCTCATTTTGACTATCTTCTTGCTCAACTTGCTCAAAATTCACTTTCTTATAAATAGCAGATAGAGGAACTTCTAGCTGAAAGGAATTAAACACTAATTCCGTATCTTCCTCATCATACTCGCTATACAACCATCTTTTATTCTCGGTTTTAGAATACTGCTCGATTTTGATTTTTGTTTGGTCAATCAGAATGTATTCTCGAAAAGAAGGAATAGTTTTGTAAAATGCAAACTTGTCAACTCGATCGTAGTTTTTAGTAGACTTTGATAAAACTTCCACAATAACTTGAGGGTTGGTAATCGTGTCAGTGCGATTGTTGCGGTACTCAGGTAGCCCAAAAATTACCATTACATCGGGATAAGTGTACAGTCGCACTTTTGGTATCCACAGACGCACGTCACCGATGAAGACATCATACTCTTGTTCTGGAAGAGCGAAATTTAAAGCAATGTAAACGTTGCCTGCGATCCGATTGTGATTGGTAGATCCGCCTGTCATAGGAATAATTTTCCCGTCGAGATATTCGCTTTTGTACTCTGCTGTTTCTTCCAGTGCTAAATATTGCTCTTCTGTGGAGTAACGTGGCTCGGTTGTTTGCAAAGTGCCTGTCATCTTGATGTTCTCCCGCAAGGATGTTGAACAAATATTTCTTTTGAGTACGCGCGTGCGAAGCTATCCCGAAGGGAATCGCTCACTTAAAAGATAACCTGCATTTCCAAAAAAGCGATCGCCCTTATTCCTCCCCGCTTTCTTCTGGCTCATTTTCCGCCTCAAAATCCACCTTCTCATAGACATCTGCCAGCGGCACTTCAACTTGAAAGAAATTAAAAACTAGCGCCACATCCTCTTCATCGTAATTACGGTAGGACCACCGCTTATTTGCCAATTTACAATACTGTTCTACATAAACCTGAGATTGGTCAATCAGAATATACTCTTGAAATGTCGGCAGCGTTTGATAAAACTTAAACTTATCACTGCGATCGTAAGCTTTCGTAGATTTCGATAAAACTTCCACAATCACTTGAGGATTCATCACCGTATCCTGGCGATTATTGAAATACTCAGGTTTCCCCGGAACTACCATCACATCAGGATAAGTATAAGTTCGCTTTTTCGGCAGCCACAGACGCACGTCACCGAAAAACACTCTATAGTCATGTTTTTTGAGGCCAAGGCTTAATGCGATATAAATATTTCCAGCGATTTGATTGTGATTCGTAGTTCCACCTGTCATGGGAATAATTACTCCGTCGCGATATTCACTTTTATACTCTGCTGCTTCTTCCAGGGCTAGATATTCTTCGGGAGTGAAGTAGCGCTGTGCTGTTGACTGTTCTGTTTCTTGTAGAATAGCTGTCACGGTTTTTTCCCCAACTCAATTGATATTTTGCGTCCAGTTTAACATTGCCCGAAAGTAGGGGCGGGCAGGATGCCCAACCCCTACTCCCCACAACAAAAACCATTCTTTGTGGAACAGGCATCTTGCCTGTTTTTGATAAGATTCCAACATCTACGATCGCCCTTCTCAAACAAGCGGGCGATCGCACGCTTATCAACTCGCCACCAAAATTAATTGATCGGATCGAAAACTAAGGTCAATCGAGCACCGGGAAGCAGTTGTTTGAGAACTCGCAAATGACCCTCTGCATCAGACCAACTGCGAAACCGACCGACAACGACCCTTTGGAGATTTGGAAGCAAACGAACCACGATCCACGGTCTGAGACGTTTCTCATACGGCATAATAGGTGTATCTCCTTGTTAATTGGAGCCATAGCCAGTCCTTGCTTTTCCACGGCGGGGGACTGGCTTTTGACTTTGCACCTGTGGTGTGCTGTACAAATTATTGCACAAAAGGCCCTCATTGGTAGCAGAAAATTACTAAAATAGCGTTATAACACCGCGATCGGCGTAAACTTGTATGATTGGGAGCGTTCGCAAACAGTAAATATTGACAGTGAGCAAGCGCGTTCACATCACACTCCCCGACTACATCTATGAATCCTTAGAACTGTGGGCCGATCGGCAAGGTAGACCCACAGCTAGCTTGATAGCTTTTATCGTTGAAACAGCGGTGTTAGAAGCCAAAAAAAAGGGAGATCTACCTTCTGAACCGGAAAAGCCCAAAAGCGACACGTAAAGACTTCCCTCGTGGGTTGCTGGTGCGTGTCGCCCGATCGCACTTATCGAAATTGATGAAAACTAGCATCAGCGCCCGCAGTTGGCGCCCAATATTTAAAATAATTCTCTGTTTTGTCCTCGCGATCGCCTGTTAGTGCATAAGTCCTATCAGCAATCGAAAGTGCCAGTTATTTAATTGTCCGCCGGCTAGTCAGTTGCAGGGAAACTCACAAAAAAATATCATTCTCAGTAACGAACTTTCGACTATACATTCAATCCTATTGTGGGGCGGGCTTCTAGCCTGCCCCTAAAAGCTTATTGAGAATAGTGCCCGATCTCAGGGGAAACGGAAATTGCATCCAAGGATTTCCTCCTTGAGGCCGATTGTGAAAACTGTACTGTTCGATCGCCCTAATCAATCCAACTTACCTAGATTAGACGCATCAACATATTTTAAACGAATGACTTATGAACTTCACAGCAAGACTCACACAAACCAGCTTACTCGGTTTAATGCTATTTGCCAGCAATCCAGCAGCAACCTTGGCTATAGGACAATCGAACACAAGCACTGCACCAACAGCGTCTCGCACTCAGTCTCCGATTGAAACCATACAAATAGCTAATGTATCCACTCCTCAAAAACTGGTGAGAGATTTTTGTGCTCGCAAAAGACAGAAAGTGGCAAACTATTTCGAGACCAGCAACTTTCGGATTTATCTGTGCTACAACCACGCCAATCAACTATATTACTACGGCGTTAAAAAGAGTAACGGCAGCACGATCGCCCTGCGTGCTCGAACTGAAGAGGGGACTGGTTACGTTGCCAAAAATGGCACCTACGATTACATTGTTACAGGAGCTAGCCTCAGTATTTATAACAAAGGCAAACGCATTCTCGAACAACGAGTGATTCGCTCCCTTTAGTATTTAAATGCGATCGCTCTTTCAAGCCCCGACTTCTTCAAAAAGCCGGGGATCTAACAGAATATCTGGCTTTTCTGCTGAGGCAGACAAAAGTTGGTGTAATTTAACCTCGAATTCAAATGACCGGCCCTTCGCCACATTTGAGTTTGAGGTTAACAGGTTTCAAGCGCCGAATAATCTCATACCAATTTTAAAAAAGAATGCAACAGTATTCTTGTTCCCCCCCTTAGCAAGGGGGGGCTAGGGGGGGTCGAAGAGTGTTGCACGATTTTAGAGAAATGGTATCAAAATAAAAAAACCCTCCCCAACAAGGAGAAGGGAGGATGAAAAGACAGTGAGAAATTTAAGTTTTTGCAGAATTAACAATAAGGAGTTACATCTTCGCCACATTCGTCAGCCAAATAACACAAAGCTCGAAAGCGCAGCCCAACCACTTGCTCGTAAAGCGGATTTAACTTGCACAGTGGGGGAATGGATAATAAAGTGCGATCGCCAATTTTGACTTCTCGCTCAAATGGACACTGGCTGGGAATAAACTTACACAGCAACCGAGCCAACTTTTGACTTTTAATTGCAGTGTTATCAAGCCATTGTTTTAGCGGATGCAAGGGGTCAAAGTGTGGCTTTTGACCGTAAGGTTGAGAATTTGTAGCGACATTAACGGCGGTTTCTTGTTTGCCAAACCCTACCCAATGTGGCAGAGTTCGGTAGGAGACTGTATGCTCAAATACGTTCATTTTGCTCTGTTCCTCTTTGATAACGAGGTGCCAAGAACTCTTTGTAGAGCTTGTGCTATATTATCTACAATCAGTATCTACAGCATCTCGTTTTACTTTACCGGATTGAACTTCTTAAATTAATGACTTAGGGCGAGAAAAGTAGTTCCTGATTTTTTTTTAAAGACGGTGTGCGCTCTAAAAAGTGTCCTCATTTCAAGCCCAACAATTGATTGATAGGGTAAAAATTCTGTCTTCTACGTTTTAGCTTCAACCTTCGGTTGACTCTCCTTTTGTAGTTCAATTACAATTGTGACGCATCCAGGTGAATTATCCTATACGTGAAAATGCGGAACTTTTAATAAAACTTATAATATTTCTAAATAAGCTCTGCTGCAAACAACCCTGAAACCTCGCCCCAACTATCTTTGCTCGCGATCGCTCAGAAACTTCTACAATGAGAAATAATCGGTATCACCGCCCTCACCACCCATGAGTAACCCAGAAACCAAAGCTATCACCCGCGAATTGCAAAGCCACGCCGCCATTCTCGGTGGCTTCGTCTCCCTCCTCTGGATTATCGAAATTGTCGATGTATTCCTGTTCCGAGGCAGGCTAAATGCCTACGGAGTCCGCCCCCGCAGCCTCGACGGACTTGAAGGCATCTTGTTGATGCCTTTTCTGCATGGCAGTTTTGCTCACTTAGCCGCCAATACCCTCCCTTTAGTGACATTTGGTTGGTTGATAATGCTGCGAGAAATTAGCGACTTTTTTATCGTGAGTGCCGTCACTGTGCTAGTCAGCGGATTCGGAGTTTGGCTGACTGGCGCGCCCTATTCCGTTCACATTGGTGCCAGCGGATTAATCTTTGGTTACTTCGGCTTCTTGCTGTTGCGGGGCTATTTTGAACGCAGTTTTACATCTATTTTGGTATCTTTAATTGTCGGTTTCTTCTACGGCAGTTTAATTTGGGGAGTTTTGCCCTCACAGCCGGGAGTTTCCTGGCAAGCGCATTTCTTTGGCTTTGTTGGCGGGGTATTAACAGCTCAACTTTTGGGGCGGCAGAAACGGCGACTTAACTAGAATAAGACTGAGGCTGCATCCTATCATCACCTTGGTTTATTGCTCATAAATTATCTAAAAGCGTAGGTTTTTTGTCAATAAACCTGGTTTCTTGTGTAACAATTGCGTCCCGGATAGCAAGACTAACTGCTGACCAATAATTCAACGCGGGCCGGCAAGCACACAGTAAAAACCGAACCGCAACCTAACTCGCTTTCAACGTGCATATCGCCCCCCATCATCACGCAAAAGTGACGGCTAATAGTCAATCCCAAACCGGTGCCGCCGTACTTGCGTGTAGTTGATGCGTCGCCCTGCATAAAAGCTTGAAATAAATGCTGCAATTGTTCGGGGGGAATCCCAATGCCCGTATCAACTACGCGAAAAATTATTGAGTCGGAAGGTTCTGCTATTTCTTGAGTGGTTAAGCTGTCATGTTTAACTCTTTCAATGCAGAGGGTAATAGTGCCCTGTTCCGTAAATTTGGCTGCATTGCTCAGCAGGTTGAGCAATATTTGACGAGTTTTGGTAATGTCAGCATACATCATTCCCAAGTCGCTACCACAATCAACTTCAAACTTATTAGAATTTTTATCTACCAAGGGTTTGACAGTAGAAACTACCTCGTCAATTAAATTAACTGGGTTGAAAGTTTCTAAGTAAAGTTCCATCCGCCCCGCTTCAATCTTAGAAATATCTAGAATGTCGCTAATTAAAGATAGCAAGTGTTTGCCCGCTGTTTGAATTTTGTGCAAGTCCGGGATAAAATCTTCGCAACCTAACTCCTCGGCATCTTCTTTGAGCATATCGCTGTAACCAATAATCGCGTTGAGGGGAGTTCGCAATTCGTGGCTCATATTAGCTAAAAAGGCGCTTTTGGCTTGGTTTGCAGCTTGAGCTGTTTGAGCGACTTTTTGGAATTCTTCTGCTAATTTGCGCTGGGTAATATCTTCAGCAATACCAACGATGCGGTAAATTTGCCCTGTTTCGTTGCGGACTGGAAAAGCCCGATCGCGCACCCAGCAAACTGAACCATCCGTTGGCGTAGCCCCCGTAGGGGATCGCACTACCCGATACTCCTCATCATAATCGCCCCGCACCTGTTTCTCAAAAGCAGCCTTGACGCGATCGAGATCCTCCGGGTGAATAGCATCCCAAAAAGCCTCCGGTTCTGACTGCAAACTCTGACAGCTCAAATTCCATATTTTCTCGCAAGCAGGGCTTACATAAACTAGCTGCTTTTGATTGGGTTCTCTAATCCAAAATACCTCATGAATATTTTCTGCCAACTGGCGAAACCGCTCCTCGCTAGCCCGCAACTTCTCCACAGCACTGTGAAATTCAGTCACATCCTGAATCAGCGATGCCACCCCAATGATGCTGCCGTCAGCATCAACCAAAGTCGTATTGTACCACTCGCACAGAATAATTTTGCCGTCTTTTCTGATGTTCTCGTTAAGGCTGGTAACTCCTCCTTGATTAGTGAGCAAAGTTATAGATAGTTGCCTGACATACTCCTTAGCACTTTCAGGAACTATGAGATCAACTCCGTGGCATCCCATTGCTTCCAAGCGGTTGTATCCAAAAATTCTTTCCGCTGACAAATTCCATTCCGCTACTTCAAAGTTTAGATCCCATTCAATCGCTCCCAAAGGAGTTTGGTGAAGATGGAGAGCCAGTTTTTGCTGCGAGTTTTTCAGAGAAATAATTAATTGATTTTTGTCGGCGATCGCAGATTCTACCCGATCTTCGAGAGTAGTAAACGACTCTTCCAATTGATCCGCCATCATATTAAAAGAGCGAGCCAGGACACCCACCTCATCCTCTCGCTCTACAGACGCCATCAAGCGGGAATCTACCGCCATCCCATCCCATTCTCCCCGGGACAAAGCCTCCGCAGCCTTGCTCAGACGCCGAATCGGTACAACAATCCACCTAGAAGTCAGAGCGCCAATCGCCGTTGCCAGCACCAAAGCACCCAGACACATCACCACAGTATACCGAGTGTTGGCATTAATCCTTTCCATAAAATCGGCTTCAGGAACCGTCACCACAATCAACCAGTCGAGGCCCCTGCTGTCTAAAAGCGGCGTCACCTGTAGAAATTGCCGTTGACCGTCGATCGTAAAATCTAACTGGCGAGATCTGTCAATTTTGTGCAAATCCCCGAAGCGTTCAGTCAAATAGCGGGCAGTCGATCGAATTAGAACATTCTTGCTACTCGCTGCCACAATCCGTTTCGCAACACCATTGCTAACAATAAATGGCGGTTCTAGAGTAGAATTTGCCACCAATTGCCCAGACCTTTCTACAATAAAAGTCTGTCCTGATTTGCCAATTTTTAGAGTTTCCAAGAATTGATTGAGCTTGGAAAGTGCCAAGTCAGAACCCAGGATGCCAATCAGTTTACCATCCTCACCATAAACTGGTTGAGCAGCCGTAATCGCTAGTTTGGGAGCGTCAAAATAATTATAGATTTTACTCCAAGTCGATTTGCCTGCGCGCACCGGAGCTATGTACCAAGGTCGGACGCGGGGGTCGTAGTTGGGAGTGGTTTTTAATAGTTTGGTTGGTTCCTCCAACTCGGACAGCGCGTAGCTATGCAAATTATAGCCAGTAGATCGATTAGAAATCTGAACTTGCAACTTGCCGTCGTCGAGGCGTTCAACTCCAATAAAATCTTTTGCTTCGGATGCGAATTGAATGTAGCTAATTTTATCAAAAATTTTGATTTGTTTGTAGAAGTAGCGTTGCAAACTATCACTATCCTGCTCGTTCACAATGCCGAGACGGATAGCATCGAGATTGAGCTGATTGATTTGGTGTGGCGTTTCAATATAACTATTAATATGTTGCTGAATACGCGATGTGACTTCTGCCCGCAGTTGTGCGGCAACATCGTTGACGGCTATGCGCCCGTTCCGCAGCGACAGCCACCCCGTCAACCCTACGGCAGCGAAAGTCTGGAGGGCAAAAGGCACAACAAGGACGATGCGAATTGGCACTTTGCCCGACATTTTTAAAATCGGGTCGGTCAGATATTTAATTGGCATAGTAAAACATAACTATTATGAACCCACAACATTCCGGTCAAGTACAACTTGATGAGCGCAGATTTTGAAGTTGAGATGGTTTTAGTAGGCAAAGTGCTGTTAATAACTCGGAATCTGCCGCTGGCAACTGAGTTTTTAACTACTGCCACCGCCATCTTAGCGCGATCGGGAGCTTTGGGAACATGGGCGATCGAGATGAATGCAGTATCAATCCTGGACTGACTCTACACGCTCATACTATTATAGATTTGAGATTCAAGAATTAAAGAATTGAGAAAGACTGGTTCTGTAAGGGTTTAGAATTTGCCGACAGTTGCATTCTTTTTTTGAACTGGTATCTAAAACCAGGTTTTTGTAGCGTTTTGGCGGTCTGCAACGAAATATTTTCGTGAAAAAAAACCGATGGATAGCCGCCCGTGCGTCCAGCACTAACTATTTTTCCACTCCTGACGCGCGCTAATCAAACCAATCGAGTTTTTGGTTGACTCATGCCTGAAATGACGTATTTTGGCGTTTAAACCCGGTTGCTGCGTCAGTTTTATTTGACCGATAGCGCGATCGAAAGTTATAAGTTTTCACAGCAACTGCAATTGATATCTCCACAAGCAGCTACTTTTGATAGAGTACAACTTAATTGCGACTGGGTACAATCAGCATAGTAGGATGCAACTAGCGGAGGCATGGATGATGAACGCAGTTATTGCTACTCTTGGCACTGCTCTCGGACTGAGCTCAATTTTTATCGGTTTGACCCCGGCGGTTCTCGCCCAACAAAGACTGCAACCAGCGCCCCAATATTCGGAAACGACTTTATCTGGGGACTCGTTAAGGACTGTGGAGGACAGAACCTTAGACTCGGACTACCAAAACTTGATTGGTGAACCAGAAACGGCGGCTAATTCTGCTAGAAGGGAAAGAAGCTTGGGCGACACATTTCGCCTCAAAATCGATGGCCCATTGGAATTTATTACTACTCCTTCGGACGCCCAGCGTCAAGGAAATCCTTTACCTCCAAAACAAACCGACAGCGGTACAGAAGCGGGAGTTCAGCTTCAGCTAGGACTTTAGCAATTTTAAATAAATTGATGTGAAGCAAAGGAGCGATCGCGGAACCCAATTTTTGATTCTCGGAGTTATTGTGACTGCGATCGCTTTTTTATCAGAGTTTGATCACAATTTTTGTGCGGTTTCCATCACACAATGTTCTCTATTGTGAACCTAAAATTAGACCAATTAAACTTCCGATACAGACCGATTAGCTAAATATCTTTACAATAGCGCATAAAACTGGCGGTGAAGGTGATGGGAAAGGCTCAACTGATCGATTATTTGCGGGGAGAGTTGGCAATATCGAATTCTGCGATCGCCGTTGCTCTCCGACACGGTGAACAAGATGCCAGCGAACTGCCGATGGTGCTGTGGCAGTACGGGTTAGTAACACTGGAACAGTTAAACCTGATTTTTGATTGGATGGAAGCTCAGCCTACTTAGCAATTTAAAATCCTGAGTTAAAAAATATGGATATCGGATTGCAAATTTTTGACAAATAAAGCTTGCACAAACGGTCGTCGAAAAGTAGAGGGTTAAGTGTTTAATTTGAGGGTGGGTCTTATTTGGCCCTAAATATAAAAATACCAATATTACAGTAGGGACACAGCACTGCTGTGTCCTAATTTTTGTTGCCACCTAAAATAAACTGCTTTCAATCTGTCGAAGAGGCGATCGCAGTCGGCATCAAACAAACCCCAGCAACTTTTAGGCGGCCGGGGCTTGTCTTGTTTAATTTGGTGGC